>DMFG01000189.1 GCA_003450655.1 Coxiellaceae bacterium
TTTAAAGATTATATTGCGATACCTAAAGCAAATGGTTATCAATCGTTGCATACCACACTCTTTGGGCCTTATGGATTGCCTATTGAAATTCAGATTCGCACTTCGGCAATGAATCGTATGGCTAATAATGGTATTGCTGCTCATTGGTTATATAAAAATACCGGTGATAAGCCAACCGATTCACAATGGAGAGCTCAGCAGTGGATGTCTAATTTATTAGAGCTACAGCAGCGATCCGGTAATTCATTAGAGTTTATCGAGAGTGTTAAATTAGATTTATATCCTGATGAAGTTTATGTCTTTACACCAAAAGGTATGATTATGGGGTTGCCGGCCGGTGCAACTGCAGTGGATTTTGCGTATATAGTTCATACCGATATTGGTAATCATTGTGTTGCTGTGAAAATAAATCGTAAGTATTCTCCATTATCATCACAATTATCTAATGGTCAAACTATTGAGGTAATTACATCAGCTCGCGGCCGACCGAGTCCATCGTGGTTGGATTTTGTGGTGACCAGTAAGGCGCGAAGTAGTATTCGACATTTCTTAAAACATCAACGACGTTCTGAGTCTGTGGCTTTAGGGGAAGAGCTCCTTCAAAAAGAATTAAAAATGCTATCGCTGACTATGAAGCGATTACCTCTGGCAGCAATTGATATGTTATTAAATGAAACTAGCTGCAAGAATATGGCTGATCTTCTTGAGCAGATAGGCTTAGGTGATCGACCTGCTTTAGTGGTAGCGCATAGGTTTGTGGAAATTATTGCAACACTGAAGTCTCCATTGCCTTCTGAGTCTGAAGAAGTATCAGTTCCTGACGCGCCGCTGTTAGTGAAAGGAACAGAGGGGATCTTATTGAGTTTTGCTACGTGTTGTTGCCCTATTCCTGGTGATCCTATTATTGGAATGATTGATGCTGGGCATGGAATGATGGTTCATCATGATAAGTGTCACGCTATGATGCGTATGAGGCAAGATAGTGAGTCTGTTATTCCATTAAGATGGTCTGAAGATATTGATAAAGAATTTGTCACTAAGGTCGCAGTTGAGGTTATTAATCAGCGTGGTGTTTTGGCTGTTTTAGCATTAGCCATTACTGACGCCGAAGGGAATGTGGAAAACATTAAAGTGGAAGATCGTGATGGGCAAAGTTACTTTGTCGAGTTTTCTTTGTTGGTTCGTGATCGGGCACACCTTGCTATGGTTATGAAACGATTGAGGCAGTTGCCAGCCTTGTTAAAGGTTTCACGTATTATGTAACTCATCGTATTGCAGTTTTGGATGTCTGGTGGTGTTCATGGAATTCTATTCGTTTGTTTTAAATTAAGGATTGACATGGCAGCCCTATCAAAAACGATAAAACGGCATCGCTGGTTGTCTTGTGTTCCAGTAACACAGCTTAAAGGTATAGGTCCTAAATCCAGTGAGAAATTACATGCATTAGGATTATTTACATTGCATGATTTATTGTTTCACTTGCCATTACGTTATGAAGACCGTACGGCTATTATTCCTTTAAGTCGAGTTGAAAGTGGTAGTCGATGTTTAATATCAGGTGTGATTGAGCAGGCTGCTGTTGCAGGTGGGCCTAGACGTTTTTTGCGTTGTCAAATGCGTGATGAAACTGGTGTGATAACGTTGCGTTTTTTTCATTTTAATGCGTCACAGCTTCGTACACTAAAACAGCCAGGAGTTCGAGTGTGTTGTTTTGGTGAGGTGCGTGCAACACGTTATGGTTTGGAGATGGTTCATCCTGAATATCGTTTAATCGATAGTGCTGATGAGTTAATGACGGATAGTGCAATGACGGCCGTCTATCCAACAACCCAGGGATTAAAACAATCATTATTGCGACGATTGGTTGGCCAATCATTAGCTTATTTAAAAAAAACAGAAGGGCAGTTGTTAGAGGGGCTGCCTGATTCGGTGATCGCTCAGTACCACTTGCCTCCTTTGATTGAGGCCTTGGAATATCTTCATTTGCCTACGCTTCCCTATTCGACAGAAGAGGGTCAGGCAGCATTATCAAAGATGAGAAAACGATTAATCATAGAAGAGCTATTAGCTCATCAGTTAAGTTTGTTGCGTTTAAGATCGTCTGTTCGTTCAAACTCAGCCTGTTCAGCTACAGGCATGGAGTTGCAACAACGGCTCATCAAAGCACTGCCTTTTGAGTTAACTCAAGCGCAACAACGTGTTGTTGTGGAGATTAATCAAGATTTAAGCCAAGGTCATCCTATGTTGCGATTAGTGCCGGGTGATGTTGGTTGCGGTAAAACAGTTGTAGCAGCACTTTGTGCCTTGCCCATTATAGAGTCAGGTTGCCAGGTGGCATTAATGGCGCCGACAGAGTTATTAGCAGAGCAGCATTATCAACAGTTTAAGTGTTGGTTGGAGCCAATGGGTGTACGTGTGGGATGGTTACCAGGAAAGTTGCCTGCAAAAATAAAAGCTGAAACATTGGCGGATATTGCCTCAGGTCAGTTATCTTTAGTAATTGGTACTCATGCTCTAATACAGAATACAGTAGAGTTTAATCGTTTGGCTTGTGTGATTGTCGATGAGCAGCATCGCTTTGGAGTGTACCAGCGCTTGTCATTAAAAAGTAAAGGTGAACTGAATGATACATTTCCTCATCAATTAATTATGACAGCAACACCCATACCTCGTTCATTAGCGATGAGTGCTTATGGAGACTTAGACTGCTCAGTGATTGATGAGCTGCCACCAGGGAGAAAACCGATTGAAACAGTGATGATTGCACAAGATAAGCGTGATCATGTGGTTGAGCGAGTACGTGAAAACTGTCAGACAGGGTGTCAGGCTTATTGGGTGTGTACCTTAGTTGAAGAGTCAGAGGTCTTGCAATGCCAAGCAGCAGAGTCGACAGCAGGGGTATTGCAGACTGCTATGCCAGATTTAACGGTGGGTTTGGTGCATGGTCGTTTATCCAGTGCGGAAAAAGAATCAATCATGCATGCTTTTGTTTCTGGTGATATAGATATCTTAGTAGCTACAACTGTTATTGAAGTGGGTGTTGATGTTCCAAATGCAAGTTTGATGATTATCGAGAATCCAGAGCGTTTGGGGTTAGCTCAGTTGCATCAATTACGAGGAAGAGTAGGTCGTGGTTCTATAGAAAGTTTTTGTGTTTTATTGTATCAGTCGCCACTGTCAAAAAATGCATCTTCTCGTTTGCGGGTCATTCGAGAATCAACGGATGGATTTTATATTGCGCAACAAGATTTGTTGCAGAGAGGTCCTGGTGAGTTATTAGGAGTACGTCAATCAGGTGTTGCCCGTTACCGTATTGCGGATATGGTACGTGATCAGGCCTTGTTAGCTGAGATGCAATCACTCGCAAAGCAGCTTTATGTCACACTATCTAAAGACTGTATAAGCGTACTTATTGAAAGATGGTTAGGTGTTACTGAGGAAACATTGCAGGTGTAGTGCGAGCTGTAATCTCACTCGCACTGATCATGTATCTTAGAATCGATAGTCAAGACCACCAGTCAATGTATATGTGTGGGCGCCTACGCCTAAGGATTCTGCATATTCAAAGTATTGTGCCTTCACAGTGGCTTGAATATGATCATTGATAGGGTAGCGAAGCCCTCCGCTGACTACAGGGCGAATATAACTATAGTAATCACCAGAAGGGTTATCCATGCTAGATAATCCAACACCTACTTGGATAAATGCAGAGGTGTCAAACCAGAATGGTGCATGTACATCAACGAGAGAAGTCAGGGTCCACCAATTGTCATAGCCTGGGGCTGGTTCGTTATCTGGAAAGTTGGTGTATCCTAATTCAAAACCAACGAACTTGTTATAGTCCATTCTTGCGTGAAAACCAAAGATGAATTTGTCTTCCCCGTCATTTCGGTTGATACCTAGGTCGGTACCTACAGTGACTTTATCATTGAGAAAGTCAGGTGTAGACATTGCAAAACATGATGTCATTAAGCTCATGCAGCAGGTGGTGAGTAGAAGTGATGTATTGATTTTTAACATGAAGATCCCTCTTTGTGTTAACGAGCTTTTTTGCTCAAAAACTTAAGGGATTATTAGGTCATATTTGTAGCAATAAATCAAATTGTTTTATTTTAAAACAGATACTTGGCGCCGAGCATGATGGAATTGATCGTTGGAATATATCCATTGTGACCATTTATTTCTTCATCTGCGCTAAAAAAAGAACACTTGAGGTCTGCTTCCCATGTTGCATTCACTTTATAGGCTACACCGAAAGCATAGTAAGGTTTGATAGTGCTATCACTGCCATTTTGATCATCATCGACGTAGTGATAACCAAGACCTACTTGCACAAAGGCATTGGCTTTTTTATAAATAGGTGCATCAAGTTCAGCAGCGACATAACTTAACCATTGTGAAATACTGTAGTCATTATTATCTTCAGAGTAGTCAGTTCCTGGTAAATACTGTAGTCCAGTTTCAATAGCGATTCTATGATTCCATCGGTAGCCGCCTTTTGCAGCAAAAGTAAAGCCACCATCTTTTCCTGAAGTGATGTCTGTTCCAGTTAAAAAGCTATTCCAGTCAATGAGTGCATAACCAAGATCAAGCCCTGCAAAGTAGCCGTTTTGTTCAGCTTGCGCCAATTGTTCTGGAGATACTTGGTAGGCATCTTTTAGTGAGCTATCTGCTAATGCTATGGTTGACGTTAATAGGGTAGCGATGGTGAGAGATAGAAGAGATTGATTCTTGAATAACATAATGGGTTCCTTTTATGTGCTAGCAATTGATTGGTGTGATTTAGAAAGAATATCCGATTCCAAATGAAATGATATTGGATACTGGGATATAGTTTCCATGACTATCATCACCAACGTTGTTAACTCTTAAGTATTGTCCTTGAATATCCCAGTAGCTGTTGAGTGTGTATTGTACGCCAGCAGAAAAAGCAGGTCGGATAGTTACAGAAGTATCACCATCAAAATCTGTATATCTCATTCCAAGGCCTCCACCCAGATAGCATTGCGTCGAGTCAGAGAGTGGGTATTTCATCAGTCCCATTAGAGTAGTGAGCCATTGAGAGATTGAATGTCCGCCATTGTTATTATAGTCAACACTAGGTGTATAAAAGTAGCTTGATTGAGCGCTAAAGTACTGGTTGAAGGGTTTAGTGATACCTAGTCCCATAGTAAAGCTGCCATCGCCATTGCTGGTGAAATCGTAGGGGTAGCTATCAGACCAGTTGGTCCATGAATAGCCTAAGTTGATATGTGCGGTATAGCCACGTTTTGTTTTATTTGGAGTGGAAGGTGCTGCTGTTGGTTGGCTTTGATATTGAACAAGTTGGCCAGCTAGGCATGGTGCTGTAATGAACAAAAGGATTGAAAGAAAAAATGATGAAGAAAGTTTTGATGGCATGTTATCGTCCTCGTACATGATCGTCATTAGTAGTGTATCAATTGAGGGCTTGTCAAAAATAATAGCGCTTTAATTGATATAAATGTTGCAAAGCAGACTACACAGGTTTGTTGTTTTCTTCAAGTTAGAGTATTGATGAGTTATTGATTGCAGGATATGAAAAATTACTAAATATTATTTTCGCGACCCTAGAATTGGATAATGAATATTTTATATTTTTATACATTAATATTGATTTGGTATTTATAGAAGTTGAGTGGATTTATTATATATAGAATGTTTATAC
>DMFG01000183.1 GCA_003450655.1 Coxiellaceae bacterium
AACCCGGCTTATCGGCTGACTCACTTTTCTATTTGTATAAAGGTTCATTCACTCGCAGCATGTTCGAGCTGCGTTCGTAAGGTTGGTGGTATCGGTGTGGGTTGTTGTTTGAGATAGTTCATCCAGACAATAGTGGCTTCACCGTGTGCGTAGTCATCAGGCTGTCCTACAACACCAATGTGGTAGTGTGTGTGCACACTGGTTCTGCCAGGGGTGTTGACCGTGATGCTGACAGTGATCTCATTGGGATAAAGAATGGGTTTTAGGAATGTGCAGCTGGCATTGGCAAGAATCGGCCCTTCTGTGGCTTGGGTGTCGATGTTGCCTAAATTCAGTTGTTGGAACCAGGCAATCCGTGCTTGTTCCATGTAGGTGAAATACATGGCGTTATTGACATGACCTAAGGCATCCATATCGCACCAGCGCATCGGAAAATGGGTGCTAAATATCGGGGTTGTGGCGCTCATATTAGACTCCTCATCATACAGTCAGTGATCTCAGTGACTATAGGTGAGGGGGTATCATCAAGCAAGTGCTGAGAGTGGGCGAAAAAAAAGAGCAACCTGAAGTTGCTCTTTTGAGTGTGTGAGGGAAAGGTTTGATATTAACTCTTTGATGGTCCTGGTGTAGTTGAGTTGTCTGCTTCCACAGAAGATGTATTTTTAAGTTCAACCGATTGTGAAAATAGCGTAGCAGGACTGGATACATGTTTTTGGTGCATTTCACTAAGCTTTTTCGTTATGGCAGCATCAAGATTGTCTAAAGTAGAAGTAAGCTTTGTAGAGATAGCAGCTATATGTTTTTCTTCTTGGTAGTTTAAGCGAGTATGTTCTGCATTGGCTGCATCATGTGTAGCTTTTAGGATTGAATTAAATGCGTCATCTACAGCAGGGTCTTGATTTGGTAGTTGATTAGCCATAGCACTTCTCTCTTAGACCAAGGGTCTGTCGTTGAACTTGATGACTATCATATCAGAAAATTATTAAGAAAATATTAAAAAATGCACATAATGCGTTAAGTCTTTGAAAAAAGTTGTGGTCAGCGTGGGTGTGACTCACGATAAATCTAAGTGTTATCAATAAAAACATTTATTATCAGTGCGTTACGAATATTTCGCGGGGTGGCTTGCAGTTGATGGGGTTATCATTACACTGTTAGCCAATTATTAAAAGTATAGGAGATACCGATGCCTTCATTTGATGTTGTGAGTGAATTTGACCAACATGAGCTAGCCAACGCGGTGGATCAAGCTAATCGCGAGGTTGGTACACGATTTGATTTCAAAGGCAGTGGTGCGAATTATGAGCTGCAGAAAGAGCGTATCACGATGAAGGCTGAGGTGGATTTTCAACTGCAGCAAATGTTGGATATTTTGCAACAAAAGCTCATTAAACGCGGTATTGCTATTCAGCATTTGGTGGAAGAAGAGCCGGTGATTCAGCATAAATCGGCCACACAAACCTTGACGTTGCAGCAAGGTGTATCGACTGAGATTGCCAAGAAAATCTGTAAAGGGATTAAGGAAGCCAAGTATAAGGTGCAATCGCAGATTCAAGGAGATCAAGTGCGGGTGACCGGTAAAAAGCGCGACGATCTGCAGGCGGTGATGGCTTGGTTGCGTGAGGAAGACTGGGGAGTGCCGTTGCAGTACGAGAATTTTCGTGATTAGATGCGTATCATTTTTATCAAGTAGGGTTGGGTAATATTCATGGAGCAGAGTGTTTGGCAAACCAGGTGGGTTATCGGTTGTTTTTTTAGTTTGGTCTTAGTGGCATTCTTTTTACCGATATCAGAGTCGTTGACGGATATCAGTTACCTGATGGCCTTTGCCTGTGCGGTTGTTTCTGGAGTGGCGTGGACTTATCGTCTTGAGCTAATCAAGCACCCTGTGATTATTGTTTTGTTACTGCTGTTAGCGATGATTGTTTCGGGTTTAACTTACTCTGGAACTTTTGGAAATGCACATACGTGGAAATTACTGAAAACGTATCTCTGGGTATTAGCAACTCCTTTTTTGCTTTTAGCCATTCGTGACGATCAGCAGCGACGTGTGATTTTTCATGCTTTTTTATGGGCCAATGCACTGATTTTATGTGTGAGTTTTGGCAAACTCATTGCAGGATGGCTGGGTGGTTATCAGGCAAATCCTTGTGTGTTTCGAGGGCACATTATTCATAACTTTTTTATGTCTTTTGCTAGCGCTATTTGGCTGTATTTAGCGATTAAGCGACCGCAATACCGGCGTTGGATGGTGGGGTTGTTTATTCTAAGTACGCTGAATGTCTTTTTAGTGACATCGAGAACAGGATACTTGAATTGGTTTGTTTTAGTAGCGTTGGTGATGGTCTGTGAGCTGTCATGGCGTCGTTGTTTAATCTTGGGTGCCGCTTTGGTTTCTTTGGTGGGTGGGTTTATCATGCTGTCTCCCATGTTCTTGCAGCGAATGGATAAGGCTGTCACGGAAGTTGTTCAACATGTTGATAACAAAGATCCTATTGCTCATCCCACTTCAATGGGAATAAGAGTAGTTCAGTTGACATCAGGCTGGCATCTTTTTATGCAGAAGCCATGGTTGGGTT
>DMFG01000060.1 GCA_003450655.1 Coxiellaceae bacterium
TTTGCTGGTATGTTTTGGAAAGCTGTCCCAGAATCAGACTGGCCACAAGACGAAGAAGCACTGGAATCGATCAAAGAGAACTGGGAAGAGCCCTTTGGAGATATGCGACAGGAACTGGTGTTCATCGGCCAAGGCCTAGACAAAGACCAGGTAATCAAAGCACTGGATCAATGCCTGCTATCGGATGACGATGTATTGTTAGGCAGAGATCACTGGGCTAGATTCCCAGATCCTTTCCCAGAAGAATGGAAAGAAGCGGTATAACCCATCTGTTTTAAAAGGAGTGTGTATGACACTGACGTTGTCACGCCAAAGTCACACGGTGACTGAAGCCAGCTTACTATCGGATATATACCGCGAGGATATTAACCTGTGTGTCTGGCAGCGCACTCTTGAAAAAACTATTCAAGCAACGATAGACAGCCTGATAGTCTCTAAACCTGATCTGCAACTCTCATTGAGGGTTCAGCCTCACACAGTGCTTAAATCGTTGCATCGTGAAATAAAAACAACCACTAACATCTCTCCATTGCTTGAAGATATCACTATGCTGGTCGATATGTTTTGCTTCTTGTTTGACTTAGAAGAAGCCGGACTTAGATTGACCGTTTTACAAGAAGCGATGTGCCCGCGATTTCACGTTGACCGCGTACCCTGTCGTCTCATTACAACTTATCGAGGTATTGCAACGCAGTGGTTGCCCCAAGACCGAGTTGATCGCAGTAAACTTGGCTCAGGAAATCAAGGCTTACCCGATACGGCATCTGGGATCTATCAGAACCCACAACACATTGAATCGCTCAACACCGGCGATGTTGCTCTATTAAAAGGTGAGAGCTGGAATGAGAATGAAGGTGGCGGTATCGTTCACCGTTCTCCTCAGCCAATCCATGAAGAAAGAAGACTGTTGATGACGCTAGACTTTTAATGTCTATCTCCATACTGTCACTATACATTACCTAATATTTAAATCTTCAAATTCTGCCAAACACTCTGGGTTGGCCAGCGCTGCTAGATTATCAATGGGCTTTTTTTGTAACGCATGTTTCACGACTTTTTCAGCTAATTTACCACTGGTCGTTTTTGGCAGGTCTTGCACGGCAATAATCCGATACGGCACATGATGTGAGCTTGCACGTTCTTTAATGGTCGCTTTGACGGTATTTTTTAGGGTGTCATCTAAAGCAACCCCTTTTTCCAATACGACCAATAACACAATCTTTTCATCTTGATTCACCGTATAACCGACAGCACATGCTTCTATAATAGCGGAAAGACTGGTTAAGCATTGATAAATTTCAGCCGTCCCTATGCGCACACCACCTGGATTGAGCGTGGTATCTGAGCGACCTAGAATGATCAACCCACCCTGCTCTGTTGTCATGGCATGATCGCCGTGTGCCCACACGTTAGGATAGCGATCAAAATAAGCAGCATGATAACGCTCATTGTGGTTATCATTCCAAAACCCTATCGGCATACTCGGAAAGGATTGGCAACACACCAATTCTCCCGGTGATTGCTCAATACGTTTACCCGCTACATTAAACACCTGCACATCCATACCTAACCCCAAACACTGCAACTCACCGCGATAAACGGGCAAATCGGGATGACCTAGCGCAAAACAAGAGATAATGTCTGTGCCACCTGAAATAGAAGAAACACGTAAATCCGCTTTAACGTGTTTGTAAATATAATCATATACCGGTGGGTTGAGTGGTGAACCGGTGGTCAGTAAGGTGGTTAACGATGAGAAATTGATCGTTTCATTCAATTTCAGCTTTAAGTGTTGCGAGATATCCATCAAGCGTGCGCCCAAGCCTAATACCGATACCTGATAACGCTCTACTAAACGGAACACATGATCGGCAGTTGGGTACTGCGGGCAACCATCGTATAACACTAAGGTTGTACCCACTGCTAATGCCGATACCATCCAGTTCCACATCATCCAACCACAGGTGGTGTAGAATAATAAGCGATCGGCTGCACTTAAATTCGTGTGTAAATGTAATTCCTTCAGGTGCTGAATTAAGGTTCCACCGGCACTGTGCACGATACACTTCGGTTTACCCGTGCTACCGGATGAGAACACAATAAAGGCAGGATGATCGAAAGGTAGTGGAGCAAACTGGATTGGTTGATCATTGCAGGGTATCTCATGCCACCCAATAACATAGCTTAATGAACGCGCTTCATGATGCTGGTCGCCAACCACGACACACTGCTTAAGACTGGGTAATGCCTGCTGTAATTGTTGAAGGGTGTCATGGTGTTGATAAACCTTACCATTGTATTGATGCGATAAGGCGGTGATGAGTAACTGAGGCTCAATTTGTTGCAGTCGATCTAACAAACTCGCTACACCAAAATCCGGAGAGCACGATGACCAAATCGCACCAATACTCGTGGTCGCTAACATCGCAACCACTGCTTCTATTCCATTGGGTAACACACCCACGATTCGATCATGCGCCTGAATACCCAGTGACTGAAAATAATGACTCATTCGAGACACTTCAGCGCGCAACTCGGCATAAGTGAGTTGCTGCTCCTGCCCTGCCTCATTGACAGCGATCACTGCTAACTGATCGTCGGGTTGCGATAAACAGTGTTGTGCATAATTAAGTTGCGCACCAACAAACCATTGCGATTCCATCATGGACTCACCGTTCACAAAAACCTGCTCAGGTGGATGCATAAAGCTCAGACCACAAAAATCCGCTATCGATTGCCAGGCCTCATCCAAGTGTGTAATCGACCACGCATGCAAGTCGGTATAGTGGTCAAAGACCCGTCCAGTGCGTGCTGACACAGCATTTTGAAAAGCCGTCATTGCTGACGGTAAAGCACCCTCTTTTGATGGGGCCCATAAGCGTTCACTCATCGATCATCCTTAATGGTTACCGTATCCGTATTCAGCAGATAGTGTATGAATAAAACACGTCTAAATCCACACGTGATCACACTACAGTTCCCGTCACCACCCATCCAACCCATGTAAAACCAACGCTAAGCTGAAAAACCACCCTGGAACGGTGTTAGAATCACAAACCATGCCCTCCCACAGCGCACCAGCCCAGAAAAACCCTTAGAATAAATCAGTAACTAGTTGATAATTAGCCATTAAATAACCTTTCTTAACGGAACATTAAATATGCAGAAAAGCGTGATCACAGCAATGTATGATGTTAAGTTAAATAACGCATTCAAGACTAAGGATGGTCACTGACACTCTCATGGATTTGAGCCTAATGAACCACTTGTGGAACATAGGAGTTAAATGATGAGAACATTGTCTAATCCAAAGACAGGCCGCGAATCACCTGACACTGTGAGTCACGTTCCTGAGTGCTCACAGAATCAAGACTTAGCTTTCATAAGTAAGAAAATACAACGCGTCTCCCTAATCAGCAAAACATTAGAAATCTACTACTTAGAAAAAAAGCAAGAAAATGAAAAATATATAACAGGATCTTCCATTCTCACAGAAGTGGAAGTAGCACAACCTGAAACAAGCTTAAGTGAACTACAAACAAGATTCGAACAGTTAGCTCAACGAAAAAGACGTGGAACACCAGCGAAAACCACCGACCTATGGGGAGCTTACCAAACGGCAAGAGAAAATCTAACTGCCTTACGCAATCAGACTAGAGATGATTCTCATAATTCTGACACAGATATAAGGACTACAAATAGCCGGGAATCCTCTTCCACAAGATCTTCTAATGCGACACCTCCTCCTGAGAAAGAAGTTATTGAACGCGCCACGTATTATCCAGTATATCTGAGCAGACTATTATCCGACACAGATAGAACAACAATGAAATCCGGAAGCTTTAAGCCGATAGACTCTTCAAGTTTTATGCAAGCTTTAGAGTTTCGTACAAAGCATTTAGAAATAGAGCCCCCATTCGAAGACCCCATCCAAAGCAGAGAAGATCTAATGACTCTGATTGCGCATATAAAAACAACATACGAAGAAATGAAAAGTGATAATGAAAAAGAATGTAACGGAATAAAAATTGATGAACTCAATCAACTCATTATTATTCTTGAAGATGATCTTAAAAGGTTGAAAAATTTTTCACAGCATAATCCAGGGCATAGCACACCAGAGAGACTAGAGCTCACTTCGACAGAATCGATTAAAACTAAAATAAATCAAATTAAACAAGAGAGGGTGTTTTACAAAAGTACAACTATGAGAGAAAGTGTAATCTCAACACAATATCAATTTCATGAAACAGATTCGATCAGTGTCTTAAACAAACTCATCGAACACCCTATTCTCACCGCCTTACACAGATGGACACATCCTGACAATGATTTTGACAAGAAAATATCACCAAAAAAATCACCAACAGATCATCTAATAAGAGAAATTGAAGGTTTAAATGGGTCCGAAATAGAAAAAAAAGCCATTAAAAAAGTTATCGCATTTCATGTTTGTAAGTTCACGATGGATCGAATCACGGATATTAAGCAACACCGAAAGAGAAGCAATCAAATAATTAACCAATTTGATAAAATTCAAGGAAAAGATCTTTTTAGGACAGCATTAGACGATCAATCTCGTATTATGCGGGCTATGAATGAAAATTTTGATCAACAACAATGGCTAATAAAAGTATTAAATTCAGTTATACAATCGGCTGATGAAATGGGGCATTCGGATAAGACTAATCTAAGAAAAATAGAAAGCTATATTACGCATTTTCAGCTTTACAGCAATATTATGAGTTACATTGAAGAGACACAAGAAAGAAAATTACCTCCCCTCGAAGGCTTATCAAAAATACAAGAAGAATTCTACTCAGCAATCAACCTGGAAGCTCAATCACAAATAGAAAACTCAATAGATCTGCTCAACGAAGCAATAAAAAAACCTGATACAGATGAAAATGAGTGTTTTCTTAGCAGCGTTTCTGAACTACAAACCACACTCAGCAAACTTGAATTAAAATATAGAATCAGTGTACCTAACGGCCACTGTGATTTAATTAAAACAATTAATCATCTTGAAATATTTAAAAAAGATAGAACGATACCTGAAGATCCTGAAGGTAAATTACAGATTTTTTTTGAAATTTATAAAGGCATTCAACTAAGAAAAGAGAAAAAAGAACTAACGACTATGATTAACCAGGTTGCTGGTAAACTAAATAGTATCAAAGAAGAAATTGCGGACTTACTATCCCCACTCGCAACACAAGTAATACCTAAGAATCAGCCCTACTACTGCATGTGGGAGACTAAAAATCCATTACACACCGCCGCGACGGAACTTAAAGAAGACGTAAGAACTGCAATACAGTCACTGACTGTTGTCAATGAAGAATTGATGCAAAATCAGGCTTCCTTAGATGATTTACAGACCTCTTTAGATAAGTTAAAGAAAAAAAAGCAAGCAATAGCCAAGATTGGTACCACTCTCGTATCTAATATTAAAAGACCAGAAATCACAACGCCATTACAAGCAACGTGCTTTGAAAGAATCATCAAATCACTTAAAATGTTTTGTTCAGCGTTTTGCGCATGGTTTACGGGAAGCTGTTCTGACGATGATCACTCAACTCCTAAAACAAGGTTATCTCAAAAACGTGATGATATTATGGGCATATACAATAATCCAGGAAACACATTATTTTCTAGATCAGCCAGTCATCACACACAGGTAACAGGAAGCCCAACGCCCTATGGTTACAAACCACTACCCACAGGATAAAACCACACTTGAAAGCGCTTATCACACTCACTTGCGAAGCCTGTTTAGCAAAGATACACTGTTAAAGCTTTACAACGATAAGGAGATCAACACATGAAACCATGGATCAAACAGTCCGCACTAGCCGGCATCATTTTACTGAGCACCAACCTAACAACATTGGCAGCCAGTGAGGTCGCATGCCCTAGCCTCAACGATAAAGCAGGAATGGCAAAGTTAAAGATGAAAGAGCAAATTCAGTGCCAAATAAAAGCCAACACACAACAACAAGTCAGTGACCAGGTTAAACAA
>DMFG01000207.1 GCA_003450655.1 Coxiellaceae bacterium
GCTGGTGGACATACTTTTGGTAAAACGCACGGCGCAGCACCTGATTCATTGTTAGGCCCTGAACCTGAAGGTGCACCCATAGAAGAGATGGGGTTGGGTTGGAAGAATAGCTTTCAAACCGGTAAAGGCCGCGACACCATTACTAGTGGGTTAGAGGGTCCATGGACACCGAACCCAGCGCAGTGGGATCATGATTATTTTAGGATTTTGTTGGGGTATGAATGGGAATTGAAGAAAAGCCCAGCTGGTGCCAATATTTGGGTAGCTGTTGATCAGCCAGAGGAAGACATGGCGCCACAGGTGGACGATGCTTCTGAAAAAGTCCCTACCATGATGACCACGGCCGACATGGCTATGCGTGAAGATCCGGTTTATCGCAAAATATCAGAACGATTTTTACAAGATCCAGAAGCGTTTAAACAAGCATTTGCACAGGCCTGGTTTAAGTTGCTGCATCGCGACATGGGGCCTCGGTCTCGATACCTTGGACCTGAAGCACCAAAGCAATCCTTTATTTGGCAAGATCCAATATCAGAAGGCTCCACAGATTATGATGTTGAGGCAGCTAAGCAACGTATTTTATCCAGTGATTTATCAGTGGCCGAGTGTGTTGAAACAGCATGGGCGAGTGCATCCACCTATCGTGGGTCTGATCGACGCGGTGGTGCCAATGGTGCTCGCATTCGATTAGCGCCACAAAACCAATGGGCTATAAACAAGCCCGATCAATTAGTTCGAGTGCTTTCGATACTCGAACCCATTGCTCAGGAAGTCGGTGCATCTGTTGCTGATATTATTGTGCTGGCTGGTAATGCAGCGATTGAAAAAGTCAGTGGCTTGTCAGTTCCTTTTACTCCTGGTCGCGGCGATGCAACGCAGGCAGAGACTGATGTAGATTCTTTTGCGGTGTTAGAACCAAAGGCAGATGGCTTTCGTAATTATTACGATGCAACCGTTAATGTATTGCCAGAAGATGCATTGTTAGATCAATCTCAATTACTAGGCTTATCTGCACCTGAGATGACAGTGTTAATCGGAGGGTTACGTGCACTCGGCGTGACACAAGAGGGTTTGGGTCAATTCGATCAAACGGCGCCGACGTTAACACCCGTATTTTTTCGTCAATTATTATCCATGGATGTGGAATGGCATCCTACTGATGGCGACTGGGTGTATCACGCTGTGTGTCGAGAATCAGGGGAGCAGCGATGGCAGGCGTCACGGATAGATTGTTTATTAGGTTCAAATTCCCAGTGTCGAGCATTAGCAGAAGTGTATGCGGCAGATGATGCAGAGCAATCTTTCAAAGCAGCGTTTATTCAAGCTTGGAATAAAGTAATGAATGCCGATAGGCAGATTGAGAATTAATTAATGAATGAGCAGTGAGACATTAATGGTTGTAAATAATATAGTAAAAGGAGAAGTGATATGAGGTTGCGTGAAGTGGTTTATGGATTAACTGTGGCTATCATGACAGTATTTTTAGTAGGATGTGAAGGGTCCATTGACGAGCCAATGGATGAGGTGCCATCTAGTATTGATGGATTTTCTATCAATTTAAATCAGGGTAATTTGAAGGTCCAAAGCAGCGTAGACACTACTAGTACCAATAATAATTTGATACACACAGTAGCTATGCCAAGTCAGTCAAGATTGTCAGATGATGATGTTCAGCACGCTGCAATTATTACAGTAAAATTTTTGAATAATTTGATGAAAAAGAATGCTGGCTTTAAATTAAAAGTTATCAAGGGACGCAACTCTCAATTTAAGCTTGCTGCCTTATATAAGAAAAAAGTGAAAAAAACATGGCTGTGTACTGCAACTCAAAAGAAAGCATCTAAAAAGATTGATGTAACCTGTTCATCCTAGTATTCCCTCCTTTGTGGATAACTAAAAGCACCCAGTAGGGTGCTTTTTTTTCAGTTATCTATTTACGTAGATATGATTGTACTGGGAGAATGATCTCAGTTGTCTTAATCATTAATTAAACATTAATTATGTCAGTATAAGTCTTATCCTATTGTTTTCTAATTATTTTTTGCCATTCTATAGTTGGTCAAGTGATAGTGAAGGAATCAGGATGATACCAGCAGGGGCAGCGTTCAGTGCTACGCAAGGGCTTGTCAAAACAGGTCAGTTTGCTAGCGATGCAGTGAATGTATTGAATACCACCGATTCTATTCTGAATCGGTTAATACCAGAAGGAGAGGAAGAGATGCCGGGCAAGGATGAAACAATTTATACCTCAAAAAAGACAGTCCTAACTCATCATGTGATGATTGAATTGCTCAGTGATAATTTAGCCAAGGAGTTATTTCGACCAGATCAACGCATTGAAGCGCAGTCATTTTTGCAGCGGTTACTGTTTAGTTGTTGTTGTCCTCCAAAACCATTAATGCAAGTGAGTATTTCAGATGCTGGTCTACAAGAGGCATTAAAAATTGAACGTGACCCATCTTTTTCCCAAGCGGTGAATGTATTTGGACGAGTGAGTACGGGTATGGGTGAAACAATCAGTCAGGCTGCATGGGTATCGCGAGTGCTGTACGTGTTGACCGCTCAATTAACGCAAGATTGTTCTTCAACTAATATTCAAGCCTACGCTCAGCTGTTAAAAGCGATTACTGATCTCGTGATAGAGTATTATCAGACACCTAAAACATGGTGGTGTTTGTCAGCTATAGAATCAGGAGAGGTGTCGCGTCTTTTTACCGCTTGCCAACAATATAAAACGATATTTGATACTGTCGCTGCAAGAGTTCCTGATTTTGATTGGCCACGAAGTTATCAAATACTCAGTGGACACCTAAACAGTTTATCAAAAGCATTAAAGGAGAAAATCGCTAGCCTTATTGCCGGTAAAGAAGTCAAGTTTTCTAAATCCATAACACACAGTGATTGGCAAAAAGATTTAGTTAAGTCGGTGGGTAAGGACTGCGCTGTAGCGATTATGATGAGCTTGAATGAATATGATAAGTTTAAATCATTAATTCGATCAAATCGTGACAGGCTTATTCAAATTGGTGATGCGGTGGACGAAGGTGTTATTTTTTATGTATCAACACTGCATGCGCTGATTGATTTTATACAAGAGTGTTTAATTGACTGGGAAAAATTACGATCAAAATTAGCTATTTCTTCGGTATCTGATTCATTGTGGTGGTTAAATTTAATGATGGATTTATCCTTAGCCATGGTTGATGGGATCAATGATAGCACTCTATTTAATACACCATTTAGTCGAGCTATTTTAGAGAACACGAATAAACGCCTACAAGATTTTAGAGGTTCGGATCAACACCATCGGTCGATACCTTTCTTATCTCAGGCAATTGGTAGTATTGCCGATATTTTAGGTCATAATGACAAACAGTTTAATGCGGGTAATCCCGTAATGATGGCGATGACGCATGTCTTAAATAGTGAACATAGTCAATTGACTATGGAAACATTAATTAATGATCTAAGGTCAGTTATCCAGTATGCGTTTACATCGCACCGCTCTGATCGCAGTGTCTTTTTTGAGGAGAAGATGCAATTTCGTTTATATGCGTTAGCTCATCAGTTAATTTATGAAGACTATAAAGATAAAACACGGAGCCAAATCCGTGTTAGTCCATTGGCGGCCAAGGTTGCTGAGCAGATTCAGATGGGTAATAAAAAAATTCATGAGATTGAATATATAGCAACACATGATCAAACTAGAATGCAGTCACGCCAACCTAAAGAAGCATTTAAAGAATTCATTACGGTGTTTAAGCAGATGATACAAGATGATCTGGCGGCACCTCGACGGACCATTAAGCAGCACGGTTATGCCTATCCATTTTTGATGATTTTACTGCGCTGGGGGTTGGCTTACTTTCAGTCTGACATAAAGCGTGTTCCTCAGGGAGCGGCTGTATTAATGTTGCCATGCTCTTTTAATGCAGACCAATTGATAGCGAATCGTTCGGTGAATATATTTAAGCGAAACACAGTGGGTGAGCCTAAGGCCCTTGGAGATATTTGTATTGGGTTAGCTTTGTAATAACTGCCTGATCATTATGAGCATTGATACGTTATAGTGCCTGGTTCTACTAGGATGTTGGTAAACATGGTAGCATAACTCAAAATTAGATTACGGGGTGTTGGTGTGTTGGATATCTATGAAGTCATTGGTTTAGGCGGTGTTCTGATTGTTTTGGTAGCCTATTTTTTGCTTAACTCAGGTAGACTCACCCAGTATCACGTTAGTTTTCAGTTATTGAATATCGTCGGTGCTTCGATGATTTTGTGCTCATTAATTGAGTATTGGAATCTCGCAACATTCTGTATTGAAATAGCGTGGATCTCTATTAGCTCAGTTGGATTGATTAAAATTTATCGAAGAAGACATTTATCTAAAAAATGATCAATATTTGATCAGTGTCTGTTTTGAAATATGCCAATAAAACTGGCATAATATTGCCCCAATCGAAGTAAATCTGCTTGCTATATTATCAGTTCATCGTTAGGTTTTATTATGATATTACCCCATTTTCAACAAGCGCACGTTGCCATTGTAGGTGATGTGATGCTGGATCATTATTCTCACGGTGCTACCCATCGAATATCACCAGAAGCCCCTGTACCCATTGTTCTTGTTGAGGAGACTCAAAATCGTGCCGGTGGTGCAGCTAACGTGGCTATGAATGTGGCAGAGCTTGGCTGTTCAACGCAGTTACTGGGTTTTATTGGTCATGATAGAAATGGTCAATGTTTGGAGGATCTACTGAAAAGCCAAGGGGTGAATGCTTCACTGATCACATTGCCTGACTTTCCAACCATGACAAAACACCGAGTACTCAGTCAGCATCAGCAATTATTGCGTGTTGATGTAGAGGAGCCTTTGCCGGTAGGTGCACAGCAGCAGATTGAAACAACACTATGCGATGTATTAGATGGCACTGATATTCTTGTTATTTCAGATTACGGTAAGGGGGCGGTGACCGATGCTCAAGCATTGATTCAGCAGGCACGTGATCGAGGTATTACCGTATTGGTTGATCCTAAGGGTTCGGATTTCACACGTTATCAAGGAGCTACTTTAATTACGCCGAACCAAAAGGAATTTGAAGCTGTCGTAGGTGTTTGTGATTCTAGAGAAATTATGACAGAGCGAGGACATGCTCTGATAGAAAAATTAGCATTATCGGCGTTACTCATTACTTTAGGTAAAGATGGCATGCTGTTATTAACGCAAGGCAGTGAACCGTTACATATTCCAACGCGTGCTAAGGCTGTTTTTGATGTGACGGGTGCCGGTGATACCGTAATTGCAACCATTGCTGCGAGTTTAGCGGCAAAGCAATCACTACCTGATTCGGTTCGATTAGCGAACGTTGCTGCAGGCTGGGTGGTCGGGCAAGTAGGGACGACTGCGGTGTCGGTCGATCAGTTGCAGTTAGCGCTCTCAAAAACGGGTTCAGCTTCTAAGTGCGTGACTGAAGAGCAGTGTTTATCATTAGTGCAGCATCAACAAGTGGCTGGGGAAAAGATTGTCATGACGAATGGTTGTTTTGATATCTTACACCCAGGCCATGTTGAATATCTTGAAGAAGCTAAAGCGTTAGGTCATCGACTAGTGATTGCTGTGAATGACGATGCATCTGTGCAGCGCTTAAAAGGAGCATCAAGACCGATCAATTGCCTTGAAAAACGGATGCGAGTTTTAGCAGCGCTACAATGTGTTGATTGGGTGGTGTCGTTCTCTGAAGATACACCTGCACGTCTGATTGAGGCAGTGGCCCCGAATATATTAGTAAAAGGTGGTGATTATCAACCAGAGCAGATTGCTGGTTCGCAAGCTGTTTGGCAACAAGGCGGAGAGGTGGTCACGATACCCTTAGTGCCTCAATGCTCAACCACTCGTGTTATTGAAAAAATTCAAGCAGAGGAATGTGTGTCATGATCATAGTAACAGGAGCAGCCGGGTTTATTGGGTGTCAGTTGATGCAAGGTCTTAATGCCCTAGGTCGAACGGATATTATAGCTGTCGATGATCTGACTAATGGGCATCAGTTCCGTAATCTTGCAGCGGCGCATTATGCTGATTACATGGATAAAGATGATTTTCTTGAACGAATATTAGCTGATGATTTTGAGGAACCTATTGAGGTGATTTTTCATCAAGGTGCATGCTCGACCACGACGGAGTGGGATGGCCGATACATGATGAAAAATAATTACGATTATTCTAAGGCGTTGTTGCATTATGCAACCCAGCACAAGATTCCTTATATTTACGCATCGAGTGCTGCCGTGTATGGCGCTGATACGGCATTTTCAGATGATGATCAATGTGCGCAACAACCCCTTAATGTGTATGGCTACTCTAAATGGCTCTTTGACTGTTATGTCAAGCAGCGTTGGGATAACTTTCAAAGCCCGGTGGTAGGATTACGTTATTTTAATGTGTTTGGGCCGCATGAAATGCATAAAGGCAGTATGGCGTCTGTACCTTGGCATATGATGAACCAATTACAACGGGAAGGTCGAGTGCAGCTATTTGAAGGCAGTGATGGGTATGCCGATGGCGAGCAGCGTCGTGATTTTGTCTACGTTAAGGATGTGGTGTCCATTATATTATGGTGTTGGCAGTCTCAGGTCTCTGGTATCTATAATTGTGGGACCGGGCAGTCACGAAGTTTTAATGATATTGCCCAGGCTTTGTTAGCGCTGAATGAAGGTGGTGAATGTCGTTATATCCCATTTCCAGAGCACTTAAAGGGGGCGTATCAAAGTTTCACCGAAGCTAATATGCAGCGCTTACGTGCAGCTGGATGTTCATTGAGTATGCACTCTCTTGAGGAAGCATTAGCCGATTACTGGCAATGGTTTCACCAGGATAAGGTATCAGAACCTAGCGTGGCCTGACACCGGTTGCGAATGCATTTGAACTGGAGTAGTCTTTTGCCCTTCAATCATCAGACAGGGCAGCCTTGATGGATATTCCTTCTATCTATGATGTTTCTTTAAAACATCAACGTGTTTTAATTCGAGAAGACTTAAATGTCCCTTTGAGTAATGGTCAAATTACCTCTGATGTAAGGATTCGAGCGGCAATACCGACCATTCAATATGCGATCGAGCAACAAGCTGCGGTTATCGTAATGTCTCATATTGGAAGGCCTCAACCGGGTCAGTTTGATGCTGCTTTATCAATGAAACCCGTTGCTGATTATTTATCTGATGTATTATCCTGTCCGGTGCGTTACGTGAGAGACTGGGTTGATGGTGTTGATGTTCAGCCAGGTGAAGTGGTGTTGTGTGAAAATGTACGCTTTGAAACGGGTGAGATGGAGAATGCAGATCACTTGTCACAAAAAATGGCAGCACTATGCGATGTCTTTGTTATGGATGCTTTTGCTACAGCACATCGAGCACAAGCCTCGACAGCAGGGGTTGCGAAGTATGCCCCGGTTGCGTGCGCTGGCCCGTTACTGTTGTCAGAGTTAGAAGCGATTGGTCAGGCGATGCAAACCCCTGAGCGCCCTTTAGTGGCTATTGTTGGGGGCTCTAAGGTTTCTACTAAATTAACGGTTTTGGAAACACTTTTAGATAAGGTGGATGTATTAATTGTCGGTGGTGGTATTGCGAATACGTTTTTAGCGGCCTCAGGGGTTAACGTTGGCGCATCTCTATATGAGCCTGGTTATTTAGAAACGGCAAAAAACATCATGAAAAAAGCCAAAGCTCAAGGTGTGAGTATCCCCTTGCCGTTGGATGTTTCGGTTGCAACGTCATTCTCACCAGATGCTCAGGCTACCATTAAATCACTCGATGAGATTGATGATAATGATCAAGTATTAGATGTAGGCCCGTTAACGGCTGCTACTTATGCACAACAGATGCAAGAAGCAAAAACTATTTTATGGAATGGTCCCGTTGGTGTGTTTGAGTTCCCAGCATTTTCTGGTGGCACACAAGCCTTAGGTAAAGCTATTGCTGATAGTTCTGCCTATTCATTAGCAGGTGGGGGCGATACCTTGGCTGCACTGGATCAGTTTAATTTACAGGATCAAATGTCTTATATTTCAACAGGCGGTGGCGCTTTTCTCGAATATATTGAGGGTAAAGTTCTGCCAGCTATTCAAAGTTTAAAAGAGCAGGTAAAAACCTATGAATAATATTGTTAATGAACGCCGTACTAAGATTGTTGCAACGCTTGGACCTGCAACGGATTCACCTGAAAAATTAGAGGCTTTATTTAAGGCTGGTGTCAATGTTGTGCGATTAAACTTTTCTCATGGCACACATGAAGAGCAGTTACAAAGAATCCATTGGGTTCGTCAAACCGCAAAAGCGATGAAGATCTATGTAGGGATTATAGCCGATCTGCAAGGGCCTAAAATTCGTGTCGCTAATTTTGCTGATGGCCCAATAGAACTCAAAACAGGTGATCGCTTTATTTTAGATGCGGACCAAGATGAAGATTCAGGTGATCAGCATTCTGTGGGTATTGACTATAAAGATCTTCCCAGCGATGTTGCAGCTGATGATGTGTTACTACTGAATGATGGTCAGATATCTATGACAGTCGTCAAAGTAGAGGGAGCAAAGATTTACTGTGACGTTGTAGCGGGCGGGTTATTATCGAATCATAAAGGCATTAATCGACAAGGTGGCGGTCTATCTGCTAAGGCATTAACTGATAAAGATCGTGAAGATTTGGACTTTGCGGTGAAGCAAAACGTCGGCTATATCGCAATTTCATTCCCAAGAAATGCAGAAGATATTCTAGAGGCAAAAGCGTTAATTCGACAAGTCGGTGTTGAAGAAGAGCCAGGTGTAATTGCAAAAATAGAGCGAGCGGAAGCTATTGATGAAATTGAAAATATTGTCATAGCGAGTGATGGTGTTATGGTGGCTCGTGGAGATTTAGCCGTTGAGATTGGTGATGCAGAAGTGCCTTTGGTGCAAAAGGCCATTATTCACCATGCTCGTTCATTGGATCGGCCAGTGATTGTTGCCACGCAAATGATGGAGTCAATGATTACGTGTAGTGTGCCTACTCGAGCCGAAGTTTCTGATGTTGCAAATGCTGTTCTTGATAATGTTGATGCAGTGATGTTGTCTGCTGAAACAGCAATTGGCAAATTTCCAGCTCAAACGGTTTCTACAATGTCTAAAACTATTTCATCAACTGAAAGATATAAGGAGAAGCATATAAAAGATTTTAAAAATTTAATTATAAATAAGGAAGATGCCGTTAAATCTGTTCTTATTTCAGTAAAGGATATTGCTTACAACCCAAATGTTAAAGAAATTATTGTTTTTTCTAATTCTGGTAAATCTGCAAAACTAGTATCTGCAATGAGGCCTGCAGCAAAAATAGTTACAATTTCACCTAATATTAATGTTTCA
>DMFG01000198.1 GCA_003450655.1 Coxiellaceae bacterium
GGGCGTCTCTGATAGAGCGGATAGGTATTCACGCGTGAGACTGCCAGGATTGCATTCCATGGTGATTTCAATGTTTTTTTCAAAAGTGAAGAGTGTCTTAAGCGTTGTGATGAGTTGATTGAGTGTCTCAACAGACATTAAGCTCGGCGTACCTCCACCAAGAAATAGTGTGCTTATGGGGCGACCATTTGCCCAAGGGACTTGCTGTGTTGCATCTTCAATGAGTGATCTCAGGTAGCCGGCTTCATCAATCGGGGTGCGTAAGGTGTGAGAGTTGAAGTCACAATAAGGGCACTTTTGTGTACACCATGGGAAATGGATGTAGAGACTGAGTGGGATTGATGAAGCTTTGATCATAAGGTCGACAGTGTAGGGTGTAAATCCTCACTTAACAAGGGATATTTGCTTGTAAGTGGTGTTGATTAGCGTGTAAATATGGAATAATGCCAGTCATTTGAAGAAAGTGTGCGGTACCAGTATGTATAAGATGTTATCAGTTTTTGTGTGTTTTATGATGGGGTGTTCAGTGTTGTCGCTTCATGCCGAGCCAGCAGCTTCCCCATGGCAGCAATACCCTGCGCCAGAGCAGTCTCACGTGCTGGCAATGACGCAGTCGACACAAAATTTTACTAGCGATTATATCAATCCTTTGCTCTATGCTAATGAACATACGCTACAGGTGTCGCCACACTATGCTCAGCAACTCTGTCATCTTCCAGGGTATCACTGTCGCTCGGTTAAGCCAGGTGATTCTTGGGCGAGTTTATGGCCGGATTATTCTCAACGGCAAATCATCATGCGACTAAATCGCACGAATGTAGCATTATCCTATCTGAGCTGGGTGGTAGTACCTGATAATATGAATCAGCTTAACTACATGTCACTTTCTCCGATGCCTTATTACAGAAAGCCAACGGGTCATAAAGAGCTTATCGTTAATTTAGGAATGTATGCATTTGGTGCATATGATAATACCGGAAAATTAGTGTATTGGGGGCCTGTAACCAGTGGTGCTTCAATTTGTCCTGAGTCATCATCTAAGTCGTGTAAAACCGTGGTTGGAACTTTTAAAGTCTATCGTAAGCAAGGAAAAGCCTGCATCTCGCATACCTATCCCATAGAAACTCGGGGCGGAGCATCGATGCCTTATTGCATGCACTTTTACAAAGGGTTTGCGATCCACGGCTCAACCTTGGCAGGCTTTTATAATCATAGTCAAGGTTGTGTGCGCTTATTTTACGACGATGCAAAATGGTTAAATGAAGAATTTGCTGAACTAGGTACGACGGTGATTATCCAATCAGCTTAGTTTTATAGTATTTTTTCAGTTATACGACAAGGAAGTGGGTTGAAAAAAACATTACCTAAGATTATCGATACATCAACCGTTGCGAGCACAAATTTGTTCACAGTGGAGAACGTGCACTTGCAGTTTTCTAATGGCGAGCAGCGAGCGTATGAACGATTTGTAGGTGCTTCGAACTGTTCGGTTATTATAATTCCTGTGATCAATAATGAAGTACTCTTGGTTCGTGAATATGCGGTTGGTTTGGAGCAATACACGTTGCAATTTCCTGCAGGTAGAATAGACGCGGGAGAAACCCCTGAAGAGGCGGCAAATCGAGAGTTAATGGAAGAGGTGGGTCATGGGGCAAAAGCATTAACGGTTTTAAAACAAACGGCTATTTCACCCAGTTACTCTTCAGCTCTGTCTTATTTAGTGTTAGCTGAAGATCTATATTTAAAGCAGTTACAAGGGGATGAGCCTGAGTCATTAGAGGTTGTACGTTGGCCGTTAGATCACTTAGAGGGTTTGTTAGAGCAGCCGGATTTTGTCGGTGCGCGCAGTATTGCGGCTTTGTTTTATCTGTATCGGAGGGTGTGTGCAGCTTAATAAGCCATTGCTAGAATCTGTATTGCAACACGTTTACGCTGCTGGTGAATATTTAATGACGTTATTACGTCAAGATAAAGCATTAAGTGTGCAGATTAAGACTGATTCAACACCGGTTACCCAGGCAGATGTGCAGTTAGATCATTGGATGCAAAGACGATGGTCTTCTTGTTTCCCAGATATCCCCATAATTTCAGAAGAAACTCCAACCCCTGATTTTTCAATACGTCAGCATTGGGAATGGTGTTGGTGTATTGACCCCATTGATGGTACGAAAGGGTTGATTGAGAATACCGATGAATATTGCATTAATGTGGCGCTGATTCATCGTCATTGCCCTGTGTTGGGTGTGATTTATTCACCAGCCAAGCAATTATGTTATGCGGCATTGAAAGGGTATGGTGCTTTCATGGAAGTGTCTGGCGAGCGAACAGCTTTACTGAGGCCGGTACCGGAACAGCAGTGTAGAAGTTGGATAACAGGTCATGTGCGTGATTCGCACTGGTTGGCTCGCTTTGCTGAATTACCTGATGTTACATGGCAGCCATATTACAGCGCATTAAAGTTTGGTCTTGTAGCGCAAGGTCTTGCTCATGCTTATCCAAAAGTAGGCCCTACTTCTGAGTGGGATGTGGCTGCTGGTCAAATTGTATTAGAAGAAGTTGGTGGTGCTGTGCTTGATTTTAATGGCAATCCATTGCAGTATAACGCGCGAGAATCATTACAAAATCCCCATTTTCTCGCGGTAAGTCGAGCAGAGCAGTTTGATGATTGTCTGCGTGAATTAGAACAAATTAGGAGAGGAATATGAGTCAACGTGTTCGTGTCGCTGTGACAGGTGCAGCGGGTCAAATTGGTTATGCATTATTGTTTCGTTTAGCCAGTGGTCAGGTGTTTGGTCCTGATGTCGATGTAGAACTTAATTTATTAGAAATAGAACCAGCGTTACCCGCTCTAGAAGGTGTGGTGATGGAGCTCAATGATTGTGCTTTTAAAACTTTGAAGGGATTGCGAGTCACTGCTGATGCTAAAGAGGCTATGGATGGTGTGAATTACGCAGCACTGATTGGTTCGTTTCCTCGTAAGAAGGGAATGGAGCGATCTGATTTGTTGGAAAAAAATGGTGCTATCTTCAAAGAGCAGGGCGCAGCCATAAATGCCGCTGCTGCCAGTGATGTTAAAATATTGGTTGTTGGAAACCCCTGTAACACGAATGCGCTGATTGCGATGCATCACGCCCCTGACGTACCACGTTCGCAGTTTTTTGCAATGACAATGCTAGATCAAAATCGTGCAACAGCTCAGTTAGCTATGAAGGCCGGTGTTGATGTAACCGATGTCAGTCATATGACCATTTGGGGAAATCACTCTGCAACACAGTACCCTGATTTTTATCATGCAAGGATTAAAGGCCGGCCTGTTATGGATGTTATTGCTGATGAAGCGTGGTTGCAAACAACATTTATAGAAACCGTCCAGCAACGTGGTGCCGCAGTGATTGCTGCACGTGGCGCGTCTTCTGCAGCTTCTGCTGCAAATGGTGTCGTCGATGGATTGTCCTCTTTGCACCATGATACACCAGCGGGTGATCATTATTCGATGTGTTGTTGTTCGCAGGGTCAGTATGGTGTTGATGAAGGTTTAATTTTCTCGTTCCCATGTAAAACAACATCCGGTGTTGTAGAAGTGGTAGAAGGTATAGAGCATGCTGCTTTCGGTCAAGAAAAGTTTCAACGGACATTAGATGAGTTGCGTGAAGAGAAAAAAGCTGTGCAAGCGCTGGGTTTAATTGAATAAATATCTATTGATAGTAAGGAGCTAATAATGGCTGAAAATGTAGAAGATCTAACCGTTGCCTATACGGAAGGCGACTTGGAAACTGTAAAAGAGTTAGATAAAAAAATTCTAACCAAAGGTGCTTGGGCAACCGTTATCTTTAAATTTCAAAGTTGGGATAATGGTAAGAATGCGTACACGCCAGTTAAGTACACCATTCGTCGTTATCAAAAACGTAATGGTGTGTATCAAGCTAAGTCAAAGTTTAATATATCCAGTAATGATCAAGCGCAAAAGATCATTGGTGCTTTAACTGAATGGTTATCTGAAGAAGACAGTAAATCTGACTAGAATACTAGTTATGCCTAACCCGTTACCCTTATATGTTAGGGTAACGGGATAAATCTCGTTATATCTATCATTATCTAATATGCCTATTAAATCTTCCATTCATTGATGTTTTAAAATTCTAGCGATTTATCATGTGGTTATAGGTTTTTTTATGGGGTGTCAGCCATTGTTGAGTGCCTTTTTTGTCATTTTTTGATCTAGGTTAAGATAACGTCCGGTGAATATTATTACAGTTAATCTTCCATTAACTGATGATATGAACACTATGACTATTCCATTAGCTATTGATAAAAATGCTTCGTTAATTCCAGAGATGCCAATTATTGGTGATGATTTGTCAAGATTGCTTAATACTATTCAGCAGCGAGAGACAGATATTTTAATAGAAGGCTGTGGAACGGTAAATGTTGCGTTATCTCTATCATTCGATAACTCCTCTGTCTATAAGTTTAATAAACAGTATTTACGTGACTCCCTTCTGTCTAATTCACCGCGTAATTCTGATGAGATTAAAAAAGAACTGTTTGATAGCATGAAACTTTGTGATCATCAAAATGAGTTTCAGATTGTGAAGCAAGGCAAGGCGCGTGTATTAGACAGATATAAAGAAGGTGATATGCAGCACTACTTTATGTTTGTAATGGATTTAATTGCACAAAAAAAACAAATAATAGGTGATTATAAGAATATTGATAACTTTGGGATAGTTGATGGTGAGG
>DMFG01000152.1 GCA_003450655.1 Coxiellaceae bacterium
TAGGTTTTCCATATCAGCTTCTGAACGAATAGCAATGTCTTTATATTTTGCTATCTCACGCTCTAATGCTGTACGTTCCGCATCAAAGGCGCCCAACGCTGCTTCTGCTGAGAACTCTGATGCAACCTGTTCACTGCTCACTACTTCATCATCCAGAGAAACTTCTGTCGTGACCTCATCCTCTGGGGTCACCACTGATTTTTCCTCCACTACTTTCTCCTCTTGCTCTTCAGAGAATTTCTGCCACTTGTTTGCTGGATTGTCTGACTGCTCTTTACTCATTTATTTTCTCCGCTATGATATGGTGTCGGTCTAATATAATCCGTACTATAGCTCTTCCCTACTATTATTCAACCCTGAGGAAACTACGCATGATAGGCTTTATACTCAAAAAAATCATAAGCCAATGCTTTGTGCCCTTTAATATCTCCTTAGCTTGCCTTACCTTAGGTTGGCTAATGTCCCGCCTTCATCTTAGCACCAAAGGCAATACCCTGATTCTCTTTGGGATTATCTGCTTGTATTTTTTCAGTACACCTTGGACAGCCAACCATCTTCTTATCCCTTTGGAATCACGATATCCTAACAGCACTCTAATAAATGATCCTAATGTCTCAAAGATTGTTGTTTTAGGTGGAGGCCTCCCAGAAACATTACTAGAAAAAAAACCGTTTAAACTGAGCACGGCTAGTCATGAACGACTCATTCAAGGCATCACTGTTTATCAAGCACTGCGACACAACAACCAAAAAGCCACCTTAATCCTATCAGGCGGAAACCCATACCACTCCAAAGAGCCTGAAGCAAAACAGTTAAAAGAAGAAGCTATGACACTAGGCATTCCAGAAAAGGATATCCTCATAGAATCCACATCAAAGGATACTGCCGAAGAAGCACACAAGCTCTTACCTGTACTAAACACTCAACCTTTCTACCTAGTCACTAGCGCAAGTCATTTGCCCAGAGCCATGAAACTCTTCCAGCATGCAGGCATGAACCCCATCGCAACCCCTTGTAACTACCTAACCAATCGTGTTCGATGGTGGACAAACTGGCTACCCAGATCCAACCAACTAGGAAAAAGTCAGGCAGCTTTACATGAATACCTGGGTATGCTCTGGGCAAAATTAAACCGGTTATTATAAAGTCATTGTCACGCTCTACCTCAATCATTTGAATGATGGTATTCTAAAAAAGTTCCATTTATTCAACAGAGCATGTCTATGACACGACCACCCCTCAAACACATCTACCTCATAGGCACATCTAATCTTAAAGGTGTATCTGACACACTCAACCTACTCATCAATCGTCTGGAGCATCTCCCTGTCTCAATAACCTTTGAGGAAAGAACCGCTACAAGATACAACATCACCAATCATGAAACTGCTACAATAGACCAACTCCCCAAATCCATCGACCTAATTATCGTCGTTGGAGGAGATGGCAGTATGATTACAGCTGCTCACACTGCTCTTGCTAATCAAGTACCCATCCTTGGCATCAACCGGGGAAGACTAGGTTTCCTAACTGATATCTCTCCTAACGCCATAGATGATATTAGTGATATTTTACAAGGCAACTACTCGACTGAATCACGTTACTTCCTAGAAGCCAGTATCAACGATCAACACACATCTCGCATACTAGCTCTTAATGATCTTGTCCTCACACCAACAGATACGACTCATATGATTGAGTTTGAAACACGTATTAACAATGAATTGCTTTATCATCAATGCGCGGATGGCATGATCTGCGCAACGCCTACAGGCTCAACAGCCTATGCCTTATCCGGCGGCGGACCTATCGTTCAACCTGGGCTCGACGCTACTGTATTAGTTCCAATGTTTCCACACACACTCAGTAGCCGTCCAATTGTCGTACCCGCATGCGGACATATCACGCTGCATATCGAATCAACTAACACCAAATCACCCTGCTTATGTAATGACGGTATCTCACGCATCACTGTGGACCCAGGATCAACCATTCACATTAGGAAACATCCTCAAACTCTGCAACTCATACACCCTTACAATTATAACTATTTTGAAACCTTACGAACTAAGCTTGGTTGGGAAAAACAAGCGTCTCGGAGATAATTATGCTAGAACATCTACATATCAAACACTTTGTGGTTGTTGACTCTTTATCACTTGAATGCCAAAACGGATTTATTGCCATCACAGGAGAAACTGGGGCAGGAAAATCCGTCTGGGTAGATGCACTATGCCTCGCACTAGGACATAGAGCAGAAGGCCAAATGATTAGAACGGGTCATGACCGCGCAACCATCACAGCGACGTTTAACATCACTAATAACCGTGACGCACAAACATGGTTAGCCAATCATGATATCGAGAATGAAGATAACCAGTGCATATTACAACGAACATTAACAACAGAAGGTCGATCACGAGCAACCATTAACAGTACACCTTGCCCACTTAATTTGATACGCGACCTTGCTCCTCTGTTAATACAAATCCACAGTCAACAATTACAACGCTCACTTTTAAAAGCAGACTATCAAAGACAGGCTGTTGATAGCTATGCACAGAATAGTGACATACTCTATAGCATTAACTCGGCCTACCAACGCTGGCTAGCTGTTCAGTCTGAGATTGACGTCCTTAACAGCAAACTTCCCAACCGTGAACAACAACTGGAACTGCTCACCTATCAAGTTAACGAACTAGAACAGCTTAACCTACAAACTAACGAATGGAATACATTATCAGAGCAACATCAAAAGCTGCATCAAGCCAAGCACATCAAAAGCTCGATTCAGCAAGCACTGTCACTCACAAGCACACACGCAGAACATGCTGCAGATAGCTTAATCCAGCAAGCACAGCAACACCTCAGTCAACTGAGCTTTCAAGATAAGTCTATGGATAATATCCAAACACTACTCAACACAGCCAATATACATCTTCAGGAGGCGATACAAGAACTCCAGCAGTATTATCAGTCCGTGGATATTCCAGTGGATGAAATCGATACACTAGACCAACGACTTAGCTGGATTCACGAACTTGCACGCAAACATCACACAACACCTGAGCAATTAGAAGCGGTTCATGCATCACTGCAACACAAAGTGAATGAACTAGAACATATCGATGTCACCTTATGTGAATTAAACAACACACTGAATACGATTACTGCTGAATATCACACTCTGGCCAACACGCTCACTCAACGTCGCCAAAGCGCAGCCAAAACACTGAGCAAGGCTATGACAACTCACATGCAAACATTAGCCATGGAAGGAGGAGAATTTCATATCAGCCTACAAACAGATACTAATAAGATTAGCATTCATGGTCATGAAAACATTGCATTCACTATATCCACTAACCCGGGATCACCCAAAGGTTCGATACAACACGTCGCTTCAGGGGGTGAATTATCACGACTCAGTCTCGCTTTACACATATTACTAGCTGACCAACAACACACACCGACGATGATTTTTGATGAAGTTGATACCGGTATCAGTGGAAAAACCGCATCCATTGTCGGCAGTGCATTAAAAAAACTAGGAGAGCAAACACAAGTGTTATGTATCACTCACCTGCCTCAAGTTGCAGCACTAGCACAACACCACTATTTAGTCTCCAAACAAAAAGACTCTTCAACCACTACAGCGTCCATCAGCAGCCTGAATAAGAATCAACGTATTGATGAAATTGCGCGATTAATGGGTGGAAAATCTATCACGCAAGCGACAAAAGCTGGCGCAAAAGAGCTGTTAGGTATAACAGCTTAACGCCTTAGACTTGCTCTAACAGGGTGTTCTAGCATAACAGCAGTTGGCACGTCTCCAGAATGATCAGCATGGCCCTCCTGATCAGAGCAGCTTGCATCATTAAAAGCAACCGGCAAAGTAGTAGCCCAAACACCTCCTCTTATCAATGGCGCCCCAAGATCCTCACCACCTGATCCTGGTGGCTGTGACGCAGTCACAACGGGTATACGCTGAATACCATTACTCTTAAAAAAACAGAGGCGCAGAAAACACACTACCAAGACCATTGCAACACCGAACAAGGCTAAAGCTAATGAAGGATCAAGTTCATTACCAGCATCATAAGATTGATCCGATTGCGTTGGCGGAGAAGGAGAATCATCATGCCCCCCATTGGATCGCAATGATCCATTCGTTGGCATAACACTGGGTTGCAATGCACTTACCATAAAAAAAGAATTTACAAATATAAAAATGGAAAAATTAAAACTATCTTTTAATCGCATGGATTACTCCTAAAAATTCATTATGTGAAAATATTCATCATTCACTATGGGGCAGGGGTAGCAGAAACAGCTGATTCAATGGTTCTTTCTGACTTAGTCAACATATGCTTCAAAGATCCTGGCCATAAACCTTTATATGATCTGCAGCTTTGTTCAACCGCTTGCTTAACACCTGGTACAGTTTTTAAGTCAGCAATGTCTTGCTGTAATTGATCGGCACGCTCTCGACCGACCCTTCCTCGAAAGCAACAAAAATGAGAATAATTGAACTGATCTTTATAGACTGTGATCGAGTTATTAATACCATTAACATAATCATTTTTGTTACTTTTCACTAACCACTCATTCAGATCACTAACCGCACTGTCGAAGTATTTTGGATCTAAATCTACTTTTATTCGCCAGTAATATTCAGCTAATGTTAACCACTCTTTTCGAACCACTTTAGAATCCAACATTTGCAGTTGAGTGGTGAGTAATTCCTCGATTCTACCAAGCGTAGGACTTATTTCTTTGCTATTAATAGAGTTCAGTGTACTAATCAACTGTATTAAATCATTAAAAGTACCTAACTTGCTTGGAATCCCATTATGAAAGGCTAACTCCACCATTTTTTCAACATCATCGATTTCCAATAAATTTTTTAACAGAAAGGATGAAGGCAACGCCTTACGTATTGAATCTTTTAACAGCTTATATATCTGTATAAAGCAATCCACCTTAAGCGTTCTTATGAAAGCATAGACATCTTGCGCCTTTAATATATCATCACACGTAACACTACTCTCAAAAAAATATCCTCCGGTTTTTTCATTACCGCTACCCCAGTCACAAACCATAGCTTGCAACCCACCCTCATGTGAGATAGACAACAGAATATTTTCTGATTTCAAATCTCCATGAAAAATCGATCTATCATGTGCAAATTGCATTGCATCAGCAACCTGACTAATTAGGTCACTCATGTGTGACATAAACATTAATATCAATACGCGAAAGATTTGACTATTTTTATATTGCTTATTATTTTTATAAAACTGTAAGTATTGCTGCAAGTCACATCGAACGCCCAATACAGGCAAGGTTTTCATAGCAATAATATTTATTCCTTGAGGCATTGATTCATCAGGCAGTTTTACTTTTGGAATGTCACGGCGTTGTCCAATAGATTTTAGTCGTTCCACCTCTTTTTCAAGGCGCTGCTTATCGACATCCGGAATGTCATGCCATTGTCCAATAGTTTTTAGTCGCTCCACCTCTTTTTCAAAGCGTTGCTTATCAATATCCGATGAACTTTTTGAAATCTTATAGGCTAGACAATCCTCATCATTAACAAATACCTGGCCAAAAGCACCTTCTCCTACAAACGTTCCCAATAGAGGGATGTCACTTGCACCTTGATGCTCTTGCCCCCCAGCAGGACCCAAGGATCTTTGTAATTTATTAACTAAAAATGAGCCCGCGTAGTGCTTACACTCATTATCATTCTGTGATTCCATCATACCCACTCAGTAACACACTATGATTCAACCAGCGTGACCCAAGCAAGCTGACAGATTAACAATGACTATTAAGATTGTTATGTGGCACATTTTATTTGTAAAATAAGCCAGGTTTCTATTAAGAGAAAATTAATATGACAGTTAATACACCCAATCAGCCCAAAAAATGGCCAAACTGCGTTGTTGGCATCCTTGTTTGCTTATTATTAGGCATGTTATCCGGATATTTTTCAGGTAGTGGACCCAACACCTGGTATCAACAACTACAGCAGCCTAGTTTCACACCGCCACCTTGGCTATTTGGACCAGTATGGACTGTACTCTACATCATGATAGGTATCACTGCCGGATACCTATGGTCTCGTCGTAATGACACTCGCTCTCTATTTAACTTGTTTGTACTACAGCTAATCCTTAACCTGATTTGGTCCCCCATCTTTTTTGGCTTTCACCAGATCACTTTAGCAGCCATCAACATTTGTCTACTCTGGCTTTTCCTAATCATTTTACTGGTTCGTGCTGCAGTATCTCATCGCTGTGTCACCTATCTACTGCTGCCATATACTGCGTGGGTCAGCTTTGCGATGGTGCTTAATATTACTCTGGCTTTTTTAAACTAATCCTACATGGCTAATCACTGACACAGAAAAAGTACACGACTTACTCCAATGAAACATCATCTATGAGTAAACTATGATGACGTTATGAACGATGGGTCTATGCACATGTTTATTGGAAATTAATGACATGGATACAACATAGCGGATAATTAGAAAAACACCGATAATCAACCATGGGGATTCATTAATGATAGAGAAAATATTCACTCGAAAAGAAATGAAAACACTCAAAGACAATATTATTAATCATGAACAGGCTGAAGAGTATGGTGAACGATGGGAAGCCGTGTTTAGCGGTTTAGACAGCTTAAGAATAAGCCATGTAGCAGCTTCTGATAATCAAACAGCGCCTTTTATGGAAGAAGCTAGGCGATTAGTCATAGCCTATACAGGAAAAGATCAACAACTGACTAAAAAACTCAAAACACTCTACCAAAGCCATCAAGGAGCAGAGTTACTCCGCCATCAAGGCTTTAACATCAGCGATGAACTTTATCGCTATTACGAACAAGCCTGGAAAGCTCATATTGCAGAAACAGGTTTTTTTGCTGCCTTTAAATAGAAAAAACCCGGCAATGGCCGGGTTCTTATACACCATACTTACGTGTAACCCTTTGATTTTGATTTTTTCACGCAAGGCTGATGATGCCCACGCGGACCGTCTGGCGTGGCTTCTTCAATCTTACAGCACGGATTCTTTTTACAGTTTTCATGACTCATTATTTTTTTGCATTTCACTAGATCACAGTATTGATTATTTTTTTTCTCACTTACAACAGATGCAAAACTAACTCCTGAGATCATTAGACTAAATGCGCAGACTAATATTGTTATTAACGATTTTATAAACAACCTCCATACATGATGTAATTACCAACTCTATTATTGTAGTAGAAAATAATACAAATAGTGCGGAAGTATATTTTTTAAGTATAATCATACACATAAAAAACCCGGCAATGGCCGGGTTATAAGACTGAGACAACAGTAGATATTAACTAGAAGAATCAGTATCAGAAGAGT
>DMFG01000177.1 GCA_003450655.1 Coxiellaceae bacterium
TAAATATTGCACCTATTGTGTGGTCCCCTATACACGAGGAGAAGAAATAAGCCGACCTTTTGATGACGTCATCGCAGAGTGTATGATGTTAGCTGCGCAAGACGTGAAAGAAATCACTTTACTTGGTCAAAATGTAAATGATTATCGCGGGACAATGGAAGACGGCCATATCGCAGATCTTGCGCTATTAATTCATTACATAGCAGCCATTGACGGTATCGAACGCATTCGATTCATTACGTCATACCCCTCGTCATTCTCAGACAATCTTATTCAAGCATACGCCGAGGAACCCAAGTTGGCTAACTACTTACACCTTCCGATACAAAGTGGCTCTGATCGCATCCTTGCCGCCATGAAACGAACCTATACAGCTTTAGAATATAAATCACGCATCAGAAAACTAAGAACAGTTCGCCCGGACATTAGTTTATCAACTGATATTATTGTGGGTTTTCCAGGGGAAACTGATCAGGATTTTGAACAAACTTTACAATTGGTGAAAGATTTAAACTTTGATCATTCCTATAGCTTTATCTATAGCTCTCGACCTGGAACACCCGCAGCAAATCTTGCGGATGATACCCCCATGGCTGTTAAACAAGAACGATTGGCTCGCTTGCAAGCTACCATCAAAGAACAAGCTGCCGCGATTAGTGCCAACATGGTTGGAACTGAGCAAACACTGGTTGTAACTGGTCCATCGAAGAAAAACCCAGAAGAGATGACTGGGCGCACAGAAAATAATCGAGTGGTTAATTTTAAAGCAGACCGTTCATCTATTGGTCATATGGTCACGGTAAAAATAACAGAAGCACGTCCAAACTCCTTGCGTGGTGAACTACTTCTTCGGTAGACTGGTTTTAAATCAACGAGTTCCTGAAGAAAACATTAAGTGATATGTATCACAGACCAAGAACAAGGAGAGGCATTGATTGAAGCAAAACTCACTCGACATCTTGTAATTGAACCTGAAGATAACGAACGGCTAGCCTGTCTCTGTGGACCTTATAATCAAAATCTACTATTACTAGAACGATCTCTAGGCGTGGAAATTAATAATCGTGGGTGCGAATTTGATATTATTGGCATCCCAGCTTCTGTCGCCATTACTCAGAATGCATTACAAAGCCTTTACGAAAAAACTTCTGAAACTGACTCACTCACGAATAAGGATATTCAATTGTTACTCAAATCTTTAGAATGCGAACAGACTAGTAATGAAACCAATGTAAAAGAAAAATTAAGCCAAGCAACCATTAAACTTCGTCAAACACAAATTAGTCCCAAGACACTGAATCAACAACATTACCTAGAGTCAATTCAGAATTATGATATTAACTTTGGTGTTGGTCCTGCAGGTACAGGAAAAACTTTTCTAGCGGCAGCCTGTGCTGTTGATGCCTTGGAACAAGAAAAGGTTAGCCGCATTATTCTCACACGACCCGCCGTTGAAGCCGGTGAAAGTTTAGGCTTCCTACCTGGCGATCTCACGCAAAAAGTTGATCCTTACTTACGACCTCTCTATGACGCACTTTTTGAGCTTATGGGTGGTGACCGAGTAGCGCAACTAACCGAGAAACAGCAAATTGAAATTGCCCCTCTAGCATTCATGCGAGGAAGAACCCTTAATGACGCCTTCGTGATTCTCGATGAAGCACAAAACACAACGAAAGAACAAATGAAGATGTTACTCACACGCATTGGTTATGGCTCTAAAGTCGTGATCACGGGTGATATCACACAAGTTGACTTACCTAAACGGGTTGACTCAGGTCTACGACATGCATTGATGTTACTACAATCGATTAATGCTGTGCGGTTTACTTTCTTCACATCACAAGATGCAGTGCGACACCCGCTTGTACAGAAAATTATTGAGGCTTATGAAAGCGCCGACGATTGATTTACTGCATCATACTTCATCAGTTGTTGGTCCTACGCTGTCATTACTTAATGACTGGATTAATGCTGCTTGTAACATAGCCGAACCTATCACCCAATCAGATCCTTCCATTAATAAAACTCTTACTGTAGTGATTACACATCATGATGCTATGGTTGAACTCAATCATACGTTTCGTCAGAAAGATCGCTCAACCAATGTGCTATCTTTTCCAGATGAGCCCCTCCCAGGAGAAATACCTAGCAGCTGGGGTGACGTGGTCTTTTGTCATGAAACCATTGAAATCGAAGCAGAAGATTTACAGATACCTGTTATGCATCATTATGCGCATCTTACTGTACACGGCTGGCTACATTTATTAGGATACGATCATGAAAACGATAAGGACGCATCTATAATGGAATCACTAGAAACCAAAATCTTGCACACTCTAGGAATACCTAACCCATACTAATACATCGAGACTACCATGCAAAAAGATAAACATTCTGACTCCTCAAAATCTTGGCTAGATTGGCTTGCTTTAGCTGTCACACGCGAACCTCAAGATATTAACCAACTCATTGACACTCTTGAACATGCTAAAGACAACCAATTACTCAATGCAGACGCATTGAAAATGATGCAAGGCGTATTAAAAGTATCAGACATGCATGCACGTGATGTCATGATCCCTCGCCCTCAAATGGTCGTATTAGATAGCGATATGACACCTGAAGAGTCCCTACCTATTATTACCGAGTCTGGCCACTCTCGCTTCCCTGTAGTCTCACAGAGCCGTGATGAAGTCATTGGCGTACTTATGGCAAAAGATTTATTAAAGGCACTCTCATCACAAAATGATACGCCTAACACAATTGAGCACTTTGTTCGCCAAGCTACCTTTATCCCTGAAAGTAAGCGTCTAGATGTTTTACTCAAAGAGTTTCGTTTAAAACGATACCATATTGCTATTATTGTTGATGAATATGGGAGCGTCTGCGGGCTAGTGACCATTGAAGATTTATTGGAACAAATCGTAGGTAATATTGAAGATGAGTACGATACCAAGACCGAAGAGGCACCGATTAAATCACTATCTGATCATGAGCACCTGGTAAGCGCACTCACATCACTAGAAGTGTTTAATGACTATTTTAACACACAGTTTGAGCACGATGATTGTGACACTATCGGTGGTTACGTCCTCCATAAAATGAGCCACCTTCCGATGCAAGGAGAAGCAATCACATTAGGCACTATGGAAATCACCATCGTAAAGACGCAAAGCAGACGCATCCAACAGCTACGCGTAACCACTCAACCGTCTTAAGGATATCACAGTATGTTATTTTCATGGATGGCATTGATAGCAGGAGCTATTTTAGCATTAGCCTTTGCTCCATTACATATCTACTCGTTTGCTTTTTTATCACCTGCATTATTATGCTGCTTATGGATCAAAAGTACGCCCAAGAAAGCCTCATGGTTAGGCTTTTTATTTGGCTTGGGATTTTTTGGCGTTGGCGTTTCTTGGGTATCTGTGAGTATTCATAACTTTGGTAATGTGGCCATGTGGTTAACTTGGCTCGTTACTCTAGGCTTCGTAGCATTTTTATCGTTATTTATCCTAATTCCTGGGTATTGTTTTTCGCGTTTTTTTTCTCACAAGCCATTAGCAATACAATGCCTCTGCGTCTTTCCTGCCTTATGGTTAATCAGTGAATATCTACGTAGCGTACTTTTAACAGGGTTACCTTGGCTGCTTTTAGGGTATTCACAAACAGTCTCTTTTTTACAAGGCTATGCACCTATTTTTGGTACTTATGGGCTGAGCTTATGCGCAGTTTTTCTGGCAGGGAGCTTAACGTTAATACTGCTCTCACGGACACTCACAGAGCGCCTTATAGGATTATCTATCATATTACTGATCGTCATTCCAACCTGGTTCCTTCATGGGAAAGTATGGGCGCACGCAAAAGGTAATGTTGTTAAAGCTAGCTTAATCCAAGGTAACTTCGATCAATTCCTAAAATGGGACTCACATACCCTGCAGACTATACTCGATACATACCTCAAATTAAGTAAAGATAACCTCGACAGTCAAATCATTGTTTGGCCTGAAGCAGCTATACCTTATTATCCTAGCCAGCTTCCTAATTATATGGATCAAATTAACAGCCTAGGTCAAGAACACAACATCACCTTTATCCTGGGCGCACCAACATTTGAAAAGTCAACTCAACGCTATTTCAATAGTCTTTTTATGATGGGTAATCAGCAAGGTCAATATAACAAACAACGCTTAGTACCTTTTGGTGAATATACGCCTTGGGGGGCGGTAATCAATCCTTTCCTAGCCTCATTTTCCATCCCAATGTCTAACTTTTCTCCCGGAAACTCAGACCAACCTTCTCTAACAGGCAAGCACTTTACCATTGCACCTTTTATCTGTTACGAAATCATTTATCCGCAATTTGTCATCAAGCATATTCATCATAGCGACCTAGTCGTTGTCATTAATGATGACGGCTGGTTTGGTCGATCTATGGCTTTAAGTCAACATTTGCAAATGGCGCAAATGGCCGCGCAAGAAACTAACCGTTATGTCTTATTTTGCTCTAACACAGGAATTACTGCGATCATCAATCCGCTAGGAGAGGTGCTGAATACTGCACCCATTGACCAACAAGCGGTAGTATCAGGAAACGTCTATGCCATGCAAGGCAATACGCCATTAATGCAGTGGGGCTATTACCCTGTAATGACTTTAACACTGCTCTTATTACTGTTAGCCGTTATTTTTTAATAAAAAACAATACCTATAATGATCATGCTGCTTTTGCCACAAGCATTACATTGCTCTTGCTTGGCTCAACGATATTAACTTGTACTACGGACGCCATTTCTTCAGCATTCATTATATCCTTTAAATAGTTAATGAAACTTTCATTGCTATCACCCTCATTAAAACCGAATTTTTTCTTAATCAGAGTAGCCAAAGAGACGGGGCCAATGTCCGACTGATTCATGGTAATTTCTACCTGTTCTATTTTTTGAATCTCACTTTTTGAAGAATCATGGAGAGTTTCTAATAATGCATTCGCAAAGAAGGAATTTATTTTTTGATCCATTGAAAAAAAACCATTAACGAAACCTGCTTGTATGAAGCTGGAATTCTGCAGAACAGCCTGCTCTGCCGCTTGAATCAAGCTATTGATAGCTTGTCTTTTTAGCAACCCTCTAAGCTGCTGCATCAGGTGGTCTGATCCTTTTTTGGCAGCATAATACAAGGGAGTATGGCCGTATTGATTTTTTTTAACCAATGCAATAAACAATTCCGGCTCATCCGACTTTCTAATGATTGCACTTAACATCTCAGGTGATGAGAGGATCGCTAAATGAACCAGTGTTTGCCCTTGCCTGTCTTGTTTTGCCAAAGCTTGATCGATGACATTACTCTTACCCATTTTATTTATTAAAATACGAATAATATTTATTGGCTGCCTTGCTATCACATCATGTAACGCCGTTTGACCATAAGCATCTTGCAGGCTTAAAGTCTTGTTTAGTGAGTGAGGAGTAGCAGAGTTAATGACTGCCAGTGCAATGTCTTGTGATGATTGAGTGATAGCATAATACAAGGGGGAAAACCCACTCCTATCTTTTTTAACTAAGGCACTCTTGAATGCACGCGAACTAGCCTTTTTAATCACTGCTTTCAGCAAGTCTGGCGATTGCTTTAGTATGGCAACATGCAAAGGGATCTGATTATTAATATCCGGACGCACCAAGGCACGATCGAAAACATGCTTCTCAACTTTTTCAAATAACGCATCAATAACGTCCAAGGGTAGCCTGGCCAAGCAATAATGCAGCGCTGTTCGACCATGGGTATCTTGTTTGAGCAGGACTTCACTCAATGCATGAGGTGTGGAAGATTGAATCACCGCCAATACCATATCTGGTGATTTTTTTTAACAACATCAAAAAGATTAAATTCAGCATAGCCTCTTGAATGCCAGTCTCGTAAAATGTTTGCAATCTCCGGAATGCTTTCTGGCATGCGATTGGAGATATCACAGCTAGGGTTTATGCCCAACCAGAATTTTACTATTGGCTTAAGTTCATCGGTAGATATCTCAGCGGGATATAGATCACATCACCCAGGTTTGATACGTCATCATTTGTGATGATACAAGTTTTTTTAGTATGGTAATGCGCTCTCAGTTGACTACAAACATCATCACCAATAATCAGATAAACAACAGATTTAGAGACCACTAGCCAGGCCTTATCGAAACCCTTATTAGAAAGCGTCTCATGCGTTATTGGGCACCTATTAGCGATCAATGATTTAATTGCTTGTTGTGGCATATCGATATAGGAATTATGATAAATAACGGCAAGGATAATACAGTATAAATATTAAATTAATCTTAAATGAATGGGTAAGATAAGACTAAAACTCAATCGTTAGCGATTCATATGGCTGCCTGAGCCATTAACGATACCCATTCCGTCACCGAAACAGTATCTAATTGGTTCTTATTCACACAAAGAGACTTAACCTGCTGAACATGATCTTCTGACCATTGCGTAGAAGCATTATCTTTGAATTTTTGAAGTAGGTATGGGATACCCTCCTCGCGTCGTAGTCGATGACCGATCGGGTAATGAACCTCTACCCAATCAGACTGAGAGCCATCAGAAAAAGTAATCTGTATCGCATTGGCGATAGAGCGCTTATCGGGATCACAATAATCTTCTGTATAACTCGAATTTTCAGTCACAACCATTTT
>DMFG01000061.1 GCA_003450655.1 Coxiellaceae bacterium
AGCATAAGCAATATTTGGATTTAAATTAATGGTCTGAATACGAGTATCCGTCGCATATTCCTCAACCACATCGCGACTAGGTGATGGCACGCCTTTTTCATAATTAGTTGACAAACCAAACGGTGAGCTTTCAGAAAACCCGATAGCCCATTTATCAGATACAGGAAAAACCACCGAAAAATTCGGCACCAAATTTTGCGTGCTTCCTGAAACCGCTTCCGTCACTGATTGTACGGGTAATGGCGCTTCTTGCACTGTAGCGCCGGGCTCAACCTGAGTGTTCAGCAATATACCTACACCTCCAACAGAGATGGCTAAATGATCAAAATCGGTCATGGTTGCCGGATTATAAAACTGTAATGCCGCATTTTCACTGCTGGCAGCATCCCCTGCATGAACCGTACTAACACCTGTGGCATTCTCTTCCCACAACTGAAAACCACCCGCAAACACCATAGGAGTAGCCATAAGCAGCGCACTCGCACTGACTGTAAAACTCCAAGACATCACCCGCAAAGACTGCTTCATAACCTTTCCTTTAACCATTAACTCAATAAACCCGATGTATTCAAGTGACTGCAGTCTACACGAAAAGCGCCCTCTTGAGTACTCAAAACCATAATTTATGCATAAAAACTAGACACTTACGAGCTAACTGATTAGCATGGTAGCTAAACAACAGGCAAGGAATGCACGCGATGAATCAGCAACAACCGATGAAACCCTGGAACTTCACACTCACCCTCATCATTTTAATTGCATCGGTCTATACCATATGGACGTTTGTCGCACCGATTGCCTGGGCGGGTATTTTTGCTATTGCCCTATGGCCGCTGTATTGTCACTGGAGAAAATGGCTCTGGTCTAATGATATGCTAGCCTCACTCACTGCACTACTACTGCTCATTATCATCATTACCGTTCCACTCACATGGATCATTGTCTTGCTCATTCAAGAAATCCAAGAACTCATTGTGTTACTCAAAACTATTAATGAATCAGGCATGGCGATTCCAAACTGGGTAACTCATATCCCAATTATTGGCGAGAAAATAACGGTACTATGGAATGACACCATTGCTCACCCTGGTCAATTCAAAAATGTATTTGATACCTTAATGAGCCACCAGAGTGATATTGTTCCACACCTAAAATCGATCACTCAAGCCACCAGCTCTCATCTCTTCAACACAACAATCACACTATTGGTGCTTTTCTTCATGCTTAAAGACGGCAACGTGATCGGCAAGACTTTTACGCGACTGGGTCAACGAGTATGGCAAAGTCGATGGCAATTACATGGACCAAAACTGCTTTCCGCTATACGAGGTACCGTCAATGGCACGGTGCTTTCAGCGCTACTGTTTGGTCTCATTATGGGGATCGCTTACGCTGTCGCTGGCATTTCTCTCTTTGCCTTGCTCGGCTTAATGACCGGCTTATTGAGCATGATACCTTTCGGTGCCTTTGCCGTAATTGCAGTCACAGCCTTATACCTTTTAACACAGTCGTCTATCATCACTGCCATTATTCTCTTTATTTTTGGATCTGTTGTTGAATCAGCTATTGAACGCTTTATTAAACCTAAGCTCATTGGATCAGGAACAGAACTACCCTTCATTTTTGTTTTTTTGGGTATTTTAGGTGGATTAGACATGTTCGGTATCATTGGGCTGTTCCTAGGTCCTGTCATCATGGCCATGTTGATTACACTGATTAACGAATATCGATAAACAGACCATCGTTTTATATCGAGCGACTAAGTAACGTGCAAATATTCACTAATACCAGTTAGAAACATTTGCACGGCCACTGTTGTTAAGATCATTCCCATTAATCGTTCAATCGCTATCAAGCCTCGCTTGCCCAAAAAACGCATTAAATAATTACCACAGAGTACAACAGCTAGAAATACCACAGATGCAATCAAAATGGATGCAGCCCAGGTCCAAATCATCGCTGGCTGCTTAGCAACAAATAACAAAACCATTGCCAATGCTGACGGGCCGGCGGTTAAAGGGATCGCCAAAGGCACAATAAAAGGTTCATCATCATCTTGAGTATCTACCGTTGCACCAGGAAAAATCATACGAATAGCAATAAGAAATAAAATCACACCGCCCGCGATACTCAATGCAGAAGCAGTCAACTGCAGTCCATGCATGATATATTGACCAAAAAATAAAAATATCAAAAGCACTAACAAAGCAATTAATGTCTCGCGAATAATAATTTTCGTTTGCATTAACGAATCATATCGACGCAGTACCGCTAAAAAAACAGGCACATTTCCCAATGGATCCATCACCAAAATCAAGGTGACAGCGGCTGTATATAATGTCATGGACTATCCTCAGGGGTTTAATAATTTAATACACTCGGCGCGCTCTTCAATGCGATCGCCTAACAAAATAAAGCCACAGGTAGCACCAGTATCATCCAAAAATAAAGCGCGAAGGTGCTTACCTTCACCATCGACCTTCCATTCTCCCTGTTTTTTTGTTGGAGGCAATACCGAAGCCATTGGACACAGCGGTGTTTTAACAACAACAGGCATTACCGGATAATGCAATGGCACTTTTTTACCCGACAAGCCATGGGCTACTGTTCTTGAACAGTGCATAATCGGCATAATATGAGGACGCCATTGCCCCATCACTTCCGCACAATCACCCAGCGCAAAAATACCTTTAACAGACGTCTCACAATATTCATCAACTACAATGCCATGTTCAACCTGTATCCCTGCAGACTGCGCCAATGCAACTTCTGGACGAATACCGATGGCAGAGATCACTAAGTCCACTTCTAAACAAGTATCCGTTGATAGCGTCACTCGATAACCTTCACCGGAATGATCAATAGCCTTTGCCGTACACCCCAAACGCAAATCCACTGATGCATCCCTAAAAACACCTTCAACCACCGCGCCTAACTCACTAGGAAGCAAGGCTTTTAAAGGTTGATCACATGGATCGATGACGGTTACCTGGATCCCTATAGCCTGCATATCATTCGCCAGTTCCATACCCACCAAACCTGCACCTAACACGGCAACACGATTACAGCCCTTTAGCTGTGGTTGCAGTTGGCGATAGTCCATCAAACTATTCATTGAAATAACAGCATCCACTGCATCTCCTCCTAATGGCGCACGAATAGCTTGCCCTCCTTGTGCCAATACCAGTTGACTATAATGCTGCTTACCACCTTCATAGAAAACGGTTTTACTCTCTGGATCAATTCGAGTTACACAGGTATGTGCCAAAAGCTTAGCGTTAAACTGTTCACCTTGTTGATCACCAGAGGCTATGACTAACTCGTCTAAGGATTTTGATTTGGCTAACGATGTTGAAAGCAGTGGCTTTGAATAAAAATCACCATCTTCTGCTGTAATAATCACTAATGGCGTCTCACCATCTAGGCGTCGCCAATCTCGGGCTACAGAATAAGCCGCTAAGCCACTACCAATAATGACCAAAGGTGCTGTCATGATACGCTCTCCTCTAACTAAAAAATTGATGCAAGGCTTTGATCATAGCTACGACACCTGATATTGGTGTGTGCTGATCAATACCATGCCCCAGATTAAACACATGCGGATGACCCTGCATCGCTTCTAATATCCTATGCACCTCACAGGTTATGATTTCCTCTGATCCAAATAACACACTTGGATCTAAATTACCTTGTAACGCAGTATGTGGACCCACTGCTTCTCTTGCCTGTCGCAAATCAATCGTCCAATCAACACCCACAGCATCACAACCACTGCTCGCTAATAGTGACAACCATGGTGCTGCCTGTTTCGTGTAAAAGATCAGTGGAATACGTTGGCCATTTCGCTCACGTTGAACACCCTCTGAGATGGTTTGCATAAAAGCTAATGAAAAGGTTTGATAAGCAGAATAAGATAATAACCCTCCCCAGCTATCAAAAATCATGATCGCATCAGCACCTGCTGAAATTTGCGCATTCACATAATCAATCACAACCCTTGTCAGCGCATCCAGTAAGGCCAACATCACCTTAGGCTGTTGATAGACCATTGTTCGTGGTTTTAACCACTGCTTACTGCCACTTCCTTCAACCATATAGGCTGCCAAGGTCCAAGGACTCCCAGAGAATCCAATCAGCGGTAATGATGCATCCATCTGTGATTTTGTTTGTCGAATGGCTGACATCACGTAGTCTAAAGAAGTTTCAACATCAATGGACTGTAATGCCCTAACATCTGACAGTGTGTGGATTGGCTTCTCAAACTGAGGCCCTTCGTTTTTAACAAACTGCACGGGAAGACCCATAGCATCAGGAATAGTTAAGATATCACTAAAGATAATGGCGGCATCTAAAGGAAAACGCGCCAAAGGCTGCAAGGTTGCCTCAGCGGCTAATTCGGGTGTGCGACAAAAAGTCATGAAGTCAGGTACTTGCTGGCGCAACGCACGATATTCAGGCAAGTATCGACCTGCCTGACGCATCATCCACACGGGTGTGCGATCAACTGATTGGCCTAATAAGGCTCGGATAAACCGACTTTCCATTGCACTCTCCACTCACAGGATAAAATTTCAACGATTTTATCGAATACTACCCCCTAACACCAGTTGTCATTATGGATTTTTTCAGCAATACTCGCGGCACACTTAGATGACAAGGAGCCTTTCATGTGGTTTAAAAACGCACAACTTCACCCCTTACAAAATGAGTTCCCCTACCAGCCTGAAAAATTAGAAGAATTTTTAAGCCAACAAGCTTTTCAACCTTGCGGAAGTGTATCCCCACAGAGCTTAGGCTGGGTACCTCCCATTGGTGAAGACGATGCACCCTTAGTTCATGGCAGCAATGGCTCTCTGCTCTTCTGCTTAAAAATCGAAGAAAAATTACTTCCTGCTGGTGTCGTTAAAGAACAACACGAAGCCGAAGTTAAAGCGATTGAAACACAGCAAGGCAGAAAACTCTTTAAAGACGAAAAACAACGCCTCAAAGATGAGCTCTACCACACACTACTCTCTAAAGCCTTCACACGATCACAACGTGTCTACGCCTATATTGATACACGCTCACAACAACTCATCATTGATACCAGCAGCCCTAAACGCGCAGAACAATTCTTAAAAATATTTCGTCATTGTGCCAACACCATAGGCTTAACGCGTTTTGATTTCATGTCACCTCGTAGCGTCATGACGAATTGGCTACAATCACAACGCTATCCTGGCGGCATCAGCATCACGGAACAGTGTGTTTTAGAAGAGCCTAAAGACCATGGGGGAACAGCACGATTCCAACAGTCTGACTTACTAGGTGATGGCGTCAAAGGCTGCTTAGAACAAGGTAGCCAAGTGATCTCTCTCGGGCTTAACTGGAAAGATCAAATTCGTTTTAACTTAAAGCATGACTTTTCTATCACCAGCATTAAATTTCTTGATAGCGTACAAGACTTAGCTCGCGATGGTTTTAGCGAAACCGCTGAAGAGCGTCATGCTGCTGATTTTGCTATTATGAGTGAAACACTAGCGCATTTCTTTAAAGATTTACTGCCCCACTTTATCACTCAAGAGGAAGCTGTTGCTTGCTAAGCGAATATGAACTTACCGATCATCCAATCTAACGTTTCATTAAAACCGCATAACACGCTTGCGGTTGATGCGTTATCACATCGGTACGTCAAACTTCATCATGCTAAGCAACTGACCTCGCTCTTTGAGCAAGGGGCACTCGACTCATCACCATTTTTTCTAGGGCAAGGCAGCAACCTATTAATTACCCAACCGATTAAACCCTTAGTCATACACAATCAATTACAGGGGTTTACTATTGAACAAGAAACCTCAGAGTATGCTGACATCACCATTGCGTCCGGTGAAAACTGGCACCAAGTGGTCTGTCACTGCATCAAAAATGGTTATTATGGTCTAGAAAATCTATCACTAATTCCAGGCACCGTGGGAGCAGCTCCCGTGCAAAACATTGGTGCTTATGGTGTTGAGATAAAAGATACCATTCTTAAAGTTAGTGTGTTTGATACCAAAACAGGCCAAAGCTTAGACCTCGATAACAAAGAATGTCAATTGACTTATCGAGATAGCATTTTTAAACAACCTCAACATAAACACTGGTTAATCACAGCTATCACTTTACGCCTCAATAAAACCTTCACAGCACAACTCGATTACCCAGTATTGGCCGATCACTTCAAACAATCATCGAAAACCATCACAGCCAACGCGGTTGCGAACGCTGTTATAGCCATTCGACAATCAAAGTTACCAGACCCATCGGCCATACCCAACGCTGGAAGCTTCTTTAAAAACCCCATTATTCATGATGATAATTACCAACGATTAATCAAAGACAACCCGTCAATGCCCTCCTTCCCTACCTATGATAACCAATATAAAATTCCAGCAGCTTGGTTAATCGAGCAATGTGGATGGAAAGGCAAACGTGAAGGTGATGTCAGCATGCATCACCAACAATCGGTTGTATTAATCAATCATGGTAATGCTACAGGCCAGAGCTTACTCAGACACACAGAACGCGTGAGCAAGAGCGTTAAACAACGATTTGGCATTCAGCTTATCCCAGAAGTGAATATTCAGTAATGCCTGAATACACGCTATATATCCTTTTATGTGACAATCAAAACCTCTACACAGGGATCACAACCGATCTAGATAAACGGTACCAACAACATTGCAACGGTAGTGCCGCTAAATACACCAGAAGTTTTAAGCCAATGGCTATACTCAAATACTGGGTGATTGGTTCGGACAGGGGACAGGCTCAACAGCTTGAATATCAAGTCAAAAAACTTCCTCGAACAACTAAAGAGCATATTATCCAGCATATACATTCAACGACTGAACTCATGAACTACCTACATCATTCTAAAAAACTATCAGGTAAACATCATTAATTTCTATTAGCTATCTGATTCTACCACTCGTTTAAACAATCGAATCTTTAATTGATTGATAGCCATATAAGCTGAAGGAACAATAAATAAAGAAAACAATGTTCCTCCCAGCATACCTGAGACGATTACCAATCCAATTTGATGACGACTATTCGCACCAGCACCTGATGACAACATTAAGGGTAACGCACCCATCACCATGGCAGCTGTTGTCATAAGTATAGGGCGCAACCTAACCGTTGAACCGGCAATTACAGCATCATACACAGACTTTCCTTTATCTAACTCAGTATTCGCAAATTGAGTAATTAAAATCCCATGTTTTGCAATCAATCCGATTAACGTAATCAAACCAATCACTGTATACATATTGATGGTACCGCCACTATAACGTAAGCATATCAATGCAAAAACAATAGACAAAGGGACACACAGTAAAATAATCAATGGATCGAGGAAGCTTTCAAATTGTGCGGCTAAAATCAAATAAATAAATACGACTGCTAGTAAAAAGAGCACCGCCGTACTACTGTTCGAGTTAATTGCATCCAACGCATCTCCCGAAAATGTAAAGCTAACACCACCTGGCAATAAACTTGGCAACGTCTCATTAAGATACTGGATAGCATCTGCCATTGAATAATCTTCACTAAACTGAGCGGTAATTGAAGTGGACTGCTGTCGATTATAATGTGGCAACTGTGATTGCCTGATGGCCGGCTTAAGTGATACTAACTCCGACAAAGGAATCATATCGCCCGTTGAACTTTTGACATAAAAAGATAACAAAGAATATAGATCCGAACGCAAATTTGCATCTGCCAGAAGATAGGCATAATAACTAAAACTACTTAATGTAAAACTAGTCACATTCTGCGTTCCTAATAACGTTGCAACAGTATCTGTAATCTCCTGAATAGACACATTAAGCTTAGCAGCCATAATTCGATTAATGACAATGTCATACTCTTGCATATCGTAAGCAATATCTGTACGCATATCTTTAAAGTGTGGATTATCTTTTTGTAATTGCGACATAATCAATGACGCATTTTTATAAAGGTGATCATAGTCAGATGATCCGTATAACAAAAACTCAACACCATCATATCCTGCGTGACTACCACCAATCGCATGCGCCATCGCATTGATGCCAGTGGCTTGTTTGATACGCTGATTCATAATATTCTGCACATCTTCTGATGACATTACTCGCTCTGACCATGGTTTTAACTGGATAATGACAAAGCTAGGTGCTCCACGGACGTTATTACCTTGAGCAATAGACACCGTCGATGAAATCGCATCAATACCGTGAGTCAGTGAAGCCACTTTATCTAATTTCGTTTCAACAGATTTTACATCCTCATTAACAGGTGAATGATAGACTACAAATACCAGTCCAACATCTTCATCCGGCAATGCATCAAAAGGGATAGAGCGTACAAAAAAACCGCCCACCATCACAATGATAATCATACCGAGCAACACACTGTACTTATAACGGAGAACAAAACCTAAGACCGCTTGATAACCGCTGGTTAATCGCTTCAGAAACTGCTCTACACAACTTTGCCACCGACTTATAGAGAGCGATGAATCAGCCTGAACAACGGTATATGACGCCAATAACTTTGAACACATCATGGGTGATAAAGTTAATGAAACAAAGCCAGAAATAATCACCGCTCCGGCCAATGTGAAAGCAAATGGCGTTAGGAATGCAGCCGCCATGCCTGTCATAAAACCAAATGGCGCATAGACAGCAGCAAGGGTTAATGTCATCACCACAATAGCAAATAAAATCTCTTTACTACCATTAATTGCAGCTTCTAATGGTGATTCACCTGCCTCAATTCGTCGATAAGTATTTTCCAACACCACAATAGCATCGTCGACCACCAAACCCACTGACAGCACAATAGCGATCAACGTTACCATGTTAATGCTAAACCCTAAAACATACATGAGCCCAAAAGTTGAAATCAGACAAATTGGGATAGTAATCACAGGAATAAATACGCTACGCAAATTACCTAAAAAAACCAAAATCACAAAAATTACGAACAATACAGCAAATGCGATTGCCATATACACTTCATCAACACTCGCGTTCATAAAGATCGACATATCACTAAAAGGCTTCATGGTTAATCCTTCTGGCAATGAAGGCTTCAATTGCGCAAGAAACTGTTTAACTGCTGTTGCTGTTTGTATCTCATTGGCATCATTCGTAGTATTCACTTCAAGGATAATAGATGGAGCTCCGTTATATTTAGCTATCACTGACGTCGTTGCAAAACCCTTAAGCTCAACTTTGGCGATATCTTTAACTGACAACAATGTACCATTGTCATTCTTCACCACAACATCTTTGAAATCTTGAATGGTTTTTAATGAGGTATCTAAATTTAAGGGGAAATCAATCACCTTCCCCGTTATTGTTCCAGCAGCTTCTTGCGTATTAGCATCCGCTATTGCATTCGCGATTTCTTTAACTGACAAGTGCAATGTTTTTAATTTTTGAGGGTCAACAGTAATCACCATGCTGTAGGGATCAGCGCCATGTGAACGCACATCACCGACACCTTCAATTTGTGAAACTTGATCCTCAATGTTTCTCGTAACAAAGTCCTGTAGATTCTGCAATGGCATATTTGGGTCTGATATAGCAATACGTAATAAAGAAGTTGACCGGTAGCCTTCTTTTACTATAGGTGAGTTTGGTAGATTATCGGGAAGTCGCTTCAGTGACATATCAACTCGAGTCCTGACGTCGTTCATCACCTCATCGTAATCTGCATTATCATTAAGCGTTAAATCAATTGAACTACCCCCTTTAATGCTCGTAGATTCGATGTAATCGATTCCTGACACCGCACTAATGACATCCTCTAAAGGTGTGGTAATATTTTCCTCCATGTAGGAAGCACTAGCACCATCCCAAGCTGTACTGACATTAATCGTGTTTGTACTGTAATCTGGAAGATAATTGACACTTAAACGAGTAAACGCCAGCAACCCAAGTATAATCAACACTAAACTCAAAACAGTGGCTAAGACAGGGCGTTTAATACAAATAACTGATAGGTTCATTGACCACACTCGTCTGTTGATGCGACTTTAACCGAGGAACCCTGATGCAACTGATCCATTCCACTAGTTACCACAGTGTCATTGGCTGATAAACCCTTTAGAACCTCAACATCATCACCGTACTGATCACCTATAGCGATATTGACCTGCACAGCTTTATTGTCTTTCACAGTATAAATTGAATAACTACCGATATCAGTTTGAACACTTAAGCGTGGCACTAATAATACATTATTTTTTTGACCGATATGCTGTGTAATCATGACATCTTGCCCTGGATAAAAATGATGCTTAGGGTTGTCTAAGGTTGCTGTCACAGCAATGGTTTGGGTCTCAGGATTGATTGCTCGCGCTATAAAAGACACCTGAGCTGGTGCATTGATAGAGCCTTTATAGTTTTGAATTGAAACAGCTTGCTTCAAGGCTAATGACTTAGCATACCAACCTGGCAATGAGTACACCGCTCTCAGATGGTCCGAGTTAACCAAAGTTGTAAGCTCTGAATTATTAGTCACATAATCGCCAACGCTGACCGTAATCTGCCCCACAAAGCCATCAAAAGGAGCAGTGATTGACATATTATCTAAATCAATTTGCTTTTGCTCCACAGTATTCACGGCAAGATCATATGCCTGCTGTAAGGACTCTAAATCTTGCTTAGAAATACCTTCACTCTTAACTAAAGTTCGACCACGCTTAAGCTGCTTTCCTGCAACAATTTTAGAAATCTTTGCGGCTGCAAGTTGAGCGATCTGATCCTTATCATCTAATTGAATAATAGTCTCGCCTTGTTTAACAAAACTACCTTCTGACAACGGGATCTTAGCAATATAGCCCGCAACTTTTGGAATGAGTGCTGTATGTTCAGTCGCATACAGGCGAGCAGAGGATGACACTTTAAGATCGACTGATTGAGGACAGATATGAGTTAACGCTACATTAATCACACTACCCTGCTTACCATGCTTGCCGGGGGGATGACTAGCCTTATCGGATTCACGACAACTGACCAAACAAAGGATCATAAGAAAAATCAGACACCTTGATAAAACACGACAGCACATAACAAAGACTCACACATGGTATTAAATTCCCATAACTATATCACAACACATGGTTTTTTATGAACTTACCTTCATTGATCAACAGGTAATAGACCTATTATTGATAAACAATTAATACTCTCTTAATGTGAGAAATGATAAGAATTTCGATAAGTTACAGGTATAGTTTGGTATGATATTTTGACACTTGCGAGCAAGAAAAACGCCCAAGAAGATTAATAGATGACCACTCACCTGTATTGCAAACCTCACCTGATAAACATCATGCGAGCCACCTTATAGAACGCATACCCTTAACTCAAAAACAAACTCCACTCAACAAAACCCCTCTAATACGATAAGCAAACAACACGAGATGTAACTATGCCACACACCAACAAACCAAACTATGAATCAACACCCTATGATAAAAACGCTGCGATAGATGCTTGGATCAATGATTTCACAACATGGTCTAAGGAAACACCTCGAGCAATCGCTATAAACGATGATTTTATAGAATGGTTTAAGGCATTATTAGATCACCATATCGATCATTACGGGGTAACAATGAGACTGATGCCTCCAAAAAATATCGGATCAAGCGACTGTAGACGCATTGTGCATCAAGTACCATTCTGGTTTTACACTTTCCAAATTAGCGCAGTTATTAATTATAAAGATTGCTTAAATCTTTATACTGAAGGTGTATTTCTCATGCCAATGATTATCAATCACGGGGCAAATGATCGTCCGATTTTTCTGGGACAGACAACATCAACCACCTCCGAGGACGACATAACAACAACATCACATCTTCACAACGAAACAAAGCAACCCTATGCATTTCATCAATATCAATCAACACAGGGTCTACGTAACAAAAATGACTTAACGCTAAAGCAATGGGCTAAGGCCATCGCGTCCTCGGAATTATGCTGGCAGCGATATGAAACACTTGGCCTACCAAGCCAGTGGATGAAAACCCTATGCAATAGTAAACTTCTGCTTGAAGAAACTCACCACAAAAAACAGAGCTTTTTTTCATATCACTCCTCTGACACTGATCGATTAGCATTTATACCCTTAGTCAACACGCCTCACAACAAACATGAAGTAATGCTTCAAGCTGTCAAAATAAACCCTCATGGCAAAATATCTCATCAATCGTATTGGACTTTTCAAGTCAATGATCTCATTGACTTTAAAAAACTCGACCCTTCTTCGAGCGAAACCTACGCTTACCAAACCGCTCAAAACTCTACGGGAAAATCAGCAAGATTTATGTATTGCTCTACCGAAAACGGTTGGGAACTACACGGAATGACCACAGAAGCACATGAGATCAAAAAGGGAGACGAGAAAACCACAGTCACATCACCTATACACAGCCTCTAATGACAAACCATGCAATTGTCATACCGATTTCATTTCAAGGCTCATCAACGTACTAAGCACTGCATGCATAAGTCATTAGGCCATTAGCAATTTTCATCAAGCGGCATATACCTAAGGACTTTAGCTTATATTTATCTATATCCTTTCTGATTCAGACCAAGAACACGGTAATAAACATTGCCACCTGTAATCACTTTAAGATCCATACACGCTGTCTTTAAAATTTTTTCAATGCAGCTGGCCGCGACCTCTACACTATCAATCTAGACAAACACCCACTAAAAAGCCAGGATCAACCTGGCTTTTGAATGCAATAAACAATGCGTAATTTAAATCATATTATGCAATCGGCAATGTCACACCGCGCTGACCTTGATACTTCCCTGAACGATCGGCGTATGATGTTTCACAGACTTCATCTGACTCAAGAAAAAGCACTTGAGCAACACCTTCGTTAGCATAAATCTTTGCTGGCAGATTGGTGGTGTTAGAGAACTCTAAGGTAACATGCCCTTCCCACTCTGGTTCTA
>DMFG01000188.1 GCA_003450655.1 Coxiellaceae bacterium
CATATTTTTCCAGCATTGACCGTTGCCGATCATTGTTATGCTCAAGGAGTATCGATTCATTGGTTGGGGGCTTCCGGGGGTATGGAAGAGGAATTGGTCAGTGAGCGTTATCATTTAGAGACAGTAAAGATCACCGGGTTGCGTGGAAAAAGTAAAAAGGTTTTATTATTTTCACCTTGGTTGATCTTAAAGGCATTATGGCAGTCTATAAGAATTTTACAGCGAGTTAAGCCTGATGTCGTTTTGGGAATGGGAGGCTTTGTTAGTGGGCCGGGTGGTTTGGCAGCTTGGTTATTGAGAATTCCATTGGTGATCCATGAGCAGAATTCAGTGGCTGGATTGACTAACCGTTGGTTGGCACGCTTAGCTAAGGAGACCTTGCAGGCATTTCCCGATGTGTTTCCTGATAAGCTGATGGCTAGACAGGTTGGTAATCCCGTTAGGCAAGATATAGCTGCTATTCCAGCTCCTATCGAACGTTTCCGTTATTCGCGAGGTCCGTTTAGAGTTTTAGTGATTGGGGGTAGTCGTGGTGCAACCGCGATTAATGATCTGGTATCTCAAGTATTTTCTGCATGGCCTTCTGATAGCATGCCATTGGTTTGGCATCAAACAGGCCAGTTAGATTGTGAGAAGGTAGAGGCTCTTTATCGTGAACATGCCCCTTTAGCTGTAGTGGAGCGTTTTATTGAAGATATGGCTGCCGCATATGCCTGGGCTGATGTTGTTATTGCGCGAGCGGGAGCATTAACGGTGGCCGAGTTGGCTGCTATGGGTTCGGCTAGCATACTGATACCTTATCCTTACGCCGTTGATGATCATCAATATAAAAATGCAGAGTGGTTAGCTAAAGCGGGTGCTGCAATTGTTTTTAGGCAAGAGACAGTGACAGTAAATGCTTTAAGAGAGGTGTTACAGGAGCTTACTTTACAGCCTGAGCGTATTTATGAGATGGCAGATGCAGCGCATCGCCTTGGCGTGACAACGTCCGGGGCGCAAATTATTGCTGTGTGTGAAAATGTGGTTAGGAAGCATCGGGGAGCATCTTATGCAGCCATGGATTAAGTCGTCTCAGCGAGTCTACTGTTTGGGTATCGGGGGAGTTGGTGTTGGTGCGTTGGCAGAATATTTGCATCATCAGGGGTGTCAGGTAACAGGAAGTGATACGCAGCCTAGTGCTATGACCATGCGTTTGCAGCATCTAGGTATTCCTATTTTTAATGAACATCAGGTTGAGCATCTACGAGATATAGACCTTGTTGTTTATTCCAGTGCTATTCATCCAGAGCATCCCGTTTTGCAGGAAGCGCAAGCACTTAAAATACCATTAATGCAGCGTGGAAAGCTGTTAGCTAATATTTTGCAAGGCTATCAGTCTATAGTGGTTGCTGGTACGCATGGTAAAACAACGACGGTATCTTTGTTGGCATATTTAATGAAAGCTCAGGGCGTATCACTGAATCACTTTATTGGGGGTACAATTAATGGTGAGACAAGCCCTATTGCAATAACTGATAGTCAATATATGTTGGCGGAAGCCGATGAGAGTGATGGTTCGTTTTTATTTATTCATCCGAATATTGCTGTCATCACTAATATTGATGCAGATCACTTGGCATCTTATCGTGATAGTTTTTCAGTGTTAAAAGATTCGTTTCGTCAGTTTATTGCTCAAGTTCATACGGATGGTTTGGTTGTTTTGTGTATTGATCATCCTGTCGTGCGTGAGTTATTACCCTTGGTCGATCGCCCAGTAGTGACTTATGGTTTTAGTGATGATGCGGATTATCAAGCTGATCATTATCAGCAGAAGGAGCTCAATAGCACATTTACTTTAACAACACCTTCCTTGACAGAAGAGGTGCAGTTTAATTTACCTGGCCAGCATAATGTGCTGAACCTTTTGGCGAGTATAGCGGTTGCTGATTATTTGCAAGAGCAGAAACCATTAAATTTGCAGGCGATGGATAGCTTTCCTGGTGTGGGGCGGCGCTTACAGTTACATGCATCGTGTACCTATAGCGAGAAGGCGGTCCATATTTTTGAAGATTATGGCCATCATCCTGAAGAGATTGCTGTAACTATTAATACATTGCGGCAGGCTTGGCCCGATCGGCGATTAATAATGGCTTTTCAGCCACATCGATATTCGCGAACACAGGAGCTTTTTGCAGAATTCTCTCGAGTATTGTCGCAGGTAGATGCCTTGCTATTACTGGATGTTTTTTCAGCGGGCGAGGAGTTGATTTTAGGTGCCTCCAGTGATGATTTAGCTGGAGATATTCAGGCTAAGTATCAAGTTGAGCCGACCCGTGTGAGTGATGGAGATAAGTTGCAAGCTGTGTTGCGGGAAAAATTACTGCCAGGAGATGTGGTGCTTTTTCAGGGGGCGGGAAGTATAGGGCGTATGGCAAAAGACTTTAGCCTTCGTTTTGTCTAATGCTAATTCAATGCCATTGAGTTCAGTGAGCTATAGCGTGTAAGGGAGGTAGGGTGAGTCGTAAGCAGGCAGCTTCGTTGCGTCATCATCGTCCAGGCCGGTTGGTTGGGTGGCGTATTCTTGCGCATAGTGTTTTGATAGCCCTGTTGTGCCTTATTGTTATTGGTTGTGTGGGTTATTTTCGTCATTCAGGTTATTTTCAGTTACGCACTATTCACATCCGTGGTCAGTTAGAGCAGGTTGATCGGGCTAGCCTCGAGGCAGCCTTAATGGGTTCTATTACAGGTGATTTTTTTACTGCGCAACTGGGTCAGGTGCAACAAGCTTTAGTTGAGTTGCCTTGGGTGAAGCATGTGGTTATTAGGCGTGAGTGGCCTAATGTTCTTAGGTTAACTGTTGAGGAGAATCAGGCCGTTGCTCGTTGGGGTAAAGATGCTTTTTTAGTGAGCTCTGGTCAAGTCTTGAGGGGCTCTATGGTAGCAGCTGTAGGGCTTCCTGTGTTGTCGGGCCCAGAGGGTTCTTCTTCGGATGTGTATCATATGTATCAGGTTATTGCTTCTCAGTTGAGTCCGTTACACTTGCAAGTGTCGCAGTTAATACTGGATGCTCATGGTGAATGGCGTGTAGTCACTCAAAACGGGGTGGTGCTTAGTTTAGGTGGGCAGTATGTGCGTGAACGATTAGAAAGGTTTGTGGCATTATATCCTCGTTTGGTTGTTGATCGAAAGCAAGTGATGAATAAAGTGGATTTGCGCTATCGCAACGGTGTCGCTGTGCAGTGGGGGGGTGATGAGTAAGTCTGCTTTGTGTTTAGTGTCTTTTTATGTTTCAAAGAAATAGGTGCTGTTTTTAATGTGGTTTTTTGGAATATTAAAAGCGATAACAAGACAGCAAAACCATACTAGCATCCCTTTTTTAAGTTTTTAAATTAACTTATTTTGTTAGGCTTCTGAAGTTTATAGCATAACCTTTAAAATTCTTTTATACTCTTATCAGCAAAAGTCCAGCAGGGCGGTTTTTTATTAATAATATCGAGTTTTTCAGGGAGTTTGCTTAAGTATGGCAAAGAAAATCGAAAAAGATCTTATGGTAGCATTGGATATAGGGACTAGTAAGATTGCAGCCCTCGTTGGCGAGATTGGCCCTGAGGGACAGGTTGAAGTGATTGGTTTTGGTGCTCACCCTTCTCGCGGTTTAAAAAAAGGTGTAGTGGTTAATATTGAAACCACAGTGCAGTCAATAAAGTGTGCTATTGAAGAGGCCGAGCTCATGGCTGGCTGTGAGATACACTCTGCCTTTACAGGTATTGCTGGTAGTCATATTCGCAGTTTGAATTCGCACGGTATTGTAGCTATTCGTGATAGAGAAGTGAATCCGCATGATGTTGATCGTGTGATTGATGCGGCTAAGGCGGTTGCGATACCCGCGGACCAAAAGATTCTACATATTGTGCCACAAGAGTTTGTTGTGGATTCGCAAGACGGTGTGCGTGAGCCGATTGGAATGTCTGGTGTTCGACTAGAAGCAAAAGTACATATTGTAACAGGGGCGGCGAGTGCAGCTCAGAATATAACAAAGTGTGTTAAGCAGTGTGGTTTGCAAGTGGATGATATTGTGCTTGAGCAATTGGCTTCCAGTAAAGCCGTATTAACCGATGATGAGAAAGAATTGGGTGTTTGCCTGGTAGATATTGGTGGAGGTACCACGGATATTGCAATTTTTACAGAAGGCGCTATTCGTCATACGGCAGTTATTCCTATTGCGGGTGATCATGTGACTAGTGATGTTGCAGTTGCTTTACGTACTCCTATGCAAAGTGCAGAGAAAATTAAAATTGATCATGGTTGTGCTTCTGTGAAAGTGGCAGAGAGCTCGGGCACCATTAAAGTGCCGGGTGTCGCTAGCCGCGCGGCAAAAGAAATTCATAAAAAAGCCTTAGCTCAAGTTGTGCAAGCACGCTATGCAGAATTATTTGAGCTAGTTTCAGCAGAGATTCGCCGCAGTGGCTTTGAAAATCTGGTGGCTTCTGGAATTGTTTTGACAGGTGGTGCCTCTAAGGTGGAAGGAGCAGGTGAGCTTGCTGAATCTATTTGTCAAATGCCGGTACGTCTAGGTGTGCCGCAAAATATTTCAGGTTTAGTGGATGTTAGACAGAACCCAGGCTTTTCAACAGGCGTTGGGCTCTTGATGCACGGCTTGAAAGCTCAGCAGTATGGTGTGACAAGTTTTGATGTTGGTAGAAATACTGATAGCTTATGGTCAAGAATGAAAAGTTGGTTTAATAATAATTTTTAGTGATTTATCGTGGATCCGAGCGATAAAAAATGAGTAAAGGGAGGCGGTCAATGTTTGAATTAGGTGATAACACAGCACATAACGCGCAGATTAAGGTAATTGGTATTGGTGGCGGAGGTGGGAACGCTATTGAGCATATGATGGCCGAGTCCATCGACGGCGTTGACTTTATTTGTGCAAATACAGACTCTCAAGCATTGCAGCGCTCTAGTGCAAAGATGGTAATCCAGTTGGGTGAAGAGATGACAAAAGGGCTGGGCGCAGGTGCTGATCCTAGTGTTGGTCGTCAGGCTGCAGAAGAGGATCGAGAGCGCTTACGTGAAGTGTTAGAAGGCACTGATATGGTGTTCATTACTGCAGGAATGGGCGGTGGAACAGGTACTGGAGCAGCTC
>DMFG01000126.1 GCA_003450655.1 Coxiellaceae bacterium
CCCCGAGGTTAACAAGGTGTGTAATAACGGATGCTCTGGATGATGAGTTTGTATGAGCACTCGCCCTGCCTTCTCGCGCCCCGAACGTCCAGCCACCTGAAGAATTTGCTGCCCCATATGCTCTAATGCTCGAAAGTCGGTACTGTACAAAGCACCATCAGCATCGACGACACCAACCAATGTCACTCCGGAAAAATGATGCCCCTTGGCAACCATTTGCGTGCCAACAATAATATTGGCTTCACCGGAATGCACCTGCCCCAACACAGCATCTAGACGCTTTTGTGAACCAACCGTATCACGATCAATACGCACTGTTACAACCTCTGGAAATCGATCTTGCAGCACTTCCATCAATTGCTCTGTCCCAACACCAACCGGCATCAACTCCGCTTGTTTACATTGCTGACACACTCGCAATAAAGGCCACATCCTCTGACAGTGATGACAACGCATTTGATGCTTAGCTTGATGCACCGTAATGGATGCATCACAGTTTGGACAAGGCACCACCCAACCACACTGATGACATAATAATGCCGGCGCATACCCACGACGATTCAAAAACAACAGCACTTGCTCTTGTTGATCTAACGTTGCCTGAATAGCATTCAACAAAGCTTCACTTAAGCCACCTACCAAAGGCTGATCACACAGATCGATGCACTCAGGCTGAGGCATTTGGCCACCACCCACACGCTCAGATAACACTAAGGATTGATAACGCCCTAGCTGAACATTATGCAAAGTTTCTAATGACGGTGTTGCTGAACCTAAAACCACTGGGATATTTAATTGATGAGCACGCTTCACCGCAACATCACGTGCAGAATAACGCAGCCCAGACTGCTGCTTAAACGAACTATCATGTTCTTCATCCAAGATGATCAATCCCAGCTTAGGCAATGGCACAAATAAAGCGGAACGCGTTCCCAACACAATACACGGCTCTGATGATTGTGCTTGCAGCCAACGCTGTGCGCGCTGCTTAGGGGTTAATTGAGAGTGCATCACAATGACAGGCACCTGGAACCGCTCACTGACACGCTGCTGTGTTTGCGGCGTTAAACCAATTTCAGGCACCAACAGCAAAGCCTGCTTTCCTGTTTGAAGTACTGCCGCTATCGTTTGCAGATAGACCTCTGTTTTTCCGCTACCGGTCACGCCCTCTAACACAAACACATCAAACTGCTTAGCATCCGCAATAACATCAATAGCCTGTTGTTGCTCGGTGGTCACAGAAAATGTCGGGTGAATCACTTCAGCCACCACAGGTATTGCTTCGACCGACTCAACCCAGCCTTTATCACAAGTGGTGTTTATTGTGCTGCGCTTAACGCCTTGTGCCTGAAGGGCTTTCAATGAAACAGGCTGTTGTTCAACAGACAACACGTCTAATAACTGACGCTGACATCGCGATCGTGATGGCAAAGCATCTAAAGCCAATCGACCAGCTGAGGTTAACTGATAGTCATAAACTGTATCAACTTCCGGGGTTAACCCTTCTCGTAAGGCTTTAGGCAATAGGCCGCAGACCACCTCACCAATCGGCGCATGATAATAATCACTCACCCAACGTAACAGCTTCAATTGAACTGAGGATAACAAAGGCTGTGTATCCACCCACTCAATCGCGGCCTTTAATTGCTTATTAGATAACGAGGACTCCGACAAAACAGCTACCACAACACCAATCACGGTACGACGTCCCAGCGGCACACGAACACGACAACCTATACACTCCACACCAACGGATTGATTACCCACCGGCAAATAATCCAAGGCTTCTCGTAATGGTGTCGGCACTGCAACTTGTATGACACACCCGTGATACACCCACCTACCTCCTCATAGAATCGACGATCATGAACGTCGAAAACGCTGCGTGACTAATGCAATACTGATTAAAATTAACCCGACAGCTAACCACTGCACGAGAGAGAATTGTTCTTGGAACAATAACCATCCCCAAAACAATCCCGTCATAGCAACCACGCCTGCAACTAAACTATAATAAACCGAACCTGACAATTGGATGAGTCGAAAAAAGACCACATAACCTAGACTCGACAAAAGAATTTCCAAAATAATTACCTGATCCACACGCTGCCAATGCCACGTTATAGGATGAAAAGCATGCAAGCTTAACGTCACAGGTAACAAAAACACAAAGGCAGCTAGCAACATTCCCACTGCCAAGGTAATGGATGATAAATGTGCAGGGCGACGACGCGAGGTATACACCGCGATGGCGGCGAAACATAAAGGACTCAACAAAGATAATAAAACCCAGCGTATAGACGTTACCTGACTCACATCGAATGACTGCGAGACAAACACTAAAACCATCAACCCAATAAAACATAACACCACTGCGCTGATACGTAGCGGATGAAAAGGCTCATCGGAACACAACCAAGCCATCCCATAGGTGAGCAATGGCGCTGTATTGACAATCACCGCTAATAAACCCGCGGGCAAATGCGCACTCACGACATACATGGTTGTATTGGGAACAGCGATACCCAACAACCCGGTGACTACGAAAAAACGCCACGCTGAAAAATGACGTAGATCTGCAATAACACGGCGGTAGCCGATAACAGCTAACAATACCGCTGGTCCCAGCGTTTGCCAAAATGCATAGCCCAGCGGCGCAACACCATGCGTCATCGCATAGCGTGCTAAAGCATAGCCAGAGCCCCACAAGACCCCTAGCGACACTAACAACAAGACAGATTGAATAGCTCGTCGATCAAACACCTCAAACACCTGTATTCCAAAAGACCAAAGTGCTTGCATCCTAACGGAAATCAAACGGCCGCACCAGCATGATAAAAAAACAATCACATCGCAAACAACCCTACGCCGATTGCCCGGCTAGAAACAACTTGTTATGATGATCGCCGATTTTAATCACCGTCAAGAGGACAGCATGGCTCAATACAACACCAATGAATTTCGCTCAGGACTCAAAGTCATGCTCGATAACGACCCATGCAGCATCATCGAAAACGAATTCGTTAAACCTGGCAAAGGGCAGGCTTTTAATCGCGTTAAGTTACGTAATCTTAAAACTGGCCGTGTACTCGAAAAAACCTTCAAGTCTGGTGAATCTTTACCCGCTGCTGATGTTATTGAAATGGATATGCAATACCTCTACTTCGATGGCGAATTCTGGCACTTCATGGTTCCTGACACGTTTGAACAATATTCGGTCGGTGAAGCAGCCATCGCAGACGCCAAACCTTGGCTAAAAGAACAAGACACATGCATCGTTACCCTATTTAACGACGCCCCCATGTCTGTCACTGCGCCCAACTTTGTGCAATTAAAAATCACGGAAACTGATCCCGGCTTAAAAGGTGATACGGCGAGTGGCGGTAATAAACCAGCCACACTAGAGACAGGCGCTGTTGTCCGTGTACCTTTGTTTGTTGATGAGGGTGAGGTCATCAAAATCGACACACGCACTGGAAGCTATGTTTCTCGCGTAAAAGAATGATCGACTGGCAGCCCAGCGCTAGCATCGCAACACTACAGCAACGCGCTCATATCCTGCATCAAATACGTCAGTTTTTTCATGAGCGCGCCATCATGGAGGTGGAAACACCACTGCTGTGCCAGCATACTGTGACTGATCCGTACATCGATAGCTTTGAGATTGCTGATCATCAACCGCCATACTACCTACAAACATCCCCAGAATATGCCATGAAGCGCCTGCTAGCTGCTGGAAGCGGGCCGATTTATCAAATATCCAAAGCCTTTCGCCAAGAAGAACAAGGCTCACTGCATAACCCCGAATTCACATTACTCGAGTGGTATAGACCAGGATTTACACACCTTGACCTGATCGATGAAATTGACACCTTGCTACAAACACTCATTCAATCCAAGCCAGCTCAAAAAATAACCTACCATGACCTTTTCGACACTCACTTCGCTATTAATCCGCATACTTGCAGCTTAGAATCACTGCACCAATGTGTCGCTAAACATATTAATGCACCCTCACTGAACTCACTCAACCGTGATGATTGCCTCAACCTTCTTCTCACTCACGTCATCGAGCCAACACTCGGCATTCAATCGCCCACTTTTATTTATGACTACCCAGCATCACAAGCTGCTCTTGCTCAAATACGCAAAGGATCACCATCGGTTGCCGAACGATTTGAGCTGTATATCAATGGTATCGAACTCGCCAATGGCTTCCATGAATTACAAGATGCCGATGAGCAATATCATCGCTTTCAACAAGACCTACAAAACAGACAACAACTCAACAAAGCGCTCCCAAAAATTGACCAACGATTTATCACTGCATTACAAGCAGGCCTACCTGCATGCTCAGGTGTGGCGCTTGGTATTGATCGACTCATCATGCTGGCATCCAAGCATAGTACTGTTAACTCTGCCATCTGCTTTGATTGGCAGCATTGTTAACCTTAATAGACTTAAGGTAATATTATTTTAAAGCTACAACACCTAAGTTAAGCAATTTTCTTGCAAGCAGAAATAAAACAACCTATAAAAGGTAGCTTTATTCACAGCCACTAACAGACAAGATTATCCAATGACCAACACCAATGTAGCTTTCAAAGGCCTTCCAAATTCAGATAATGAAGCACAACAGCCGGAACTTACCAGAGACGACCTAAAGTTAGAAGAACCAATAATTGAACCACATACCCTATTCGGCCCTAGCTTTGAAGCCGCTCACGCAGGCTTATTGTTTGGAGCACCCGCAGCAATTGCAGGGGTCAATAATCAGTTTCTTATGCCGGCTTTCAACGTTCTAGTTCCTGCGATCACTTGGGCTGTTAATGGTTTTTTTAACTACAAACGCATGTCTGAAAGTCCACGACGACCTCTCAATATCTGGACGCAAGAATTCTTTCCTGGTCTTTTTGTTGCATTACCGCCTTTTTTAAGCTTTTACTTAAACAATCCGTTTTGGGAAAAAAATAACGGCCCATCGGACACACTAGGGTGGGTCTCGACTATTTTGATGGTAAATATCATGCTAAAAAATGTCGCGATTTATGGACAGGTCATGCCTCCGTTTTTTGAAAGTGTATACAACTGGCTCAGCAAATACGTTCCATTAGAAGACGCCGAGGCGAAACCTTCGGAAACTCTTCAAAAGCTCCTAAAGCTCAAACAAAATTTAAACGCTGTTAAGTTTGCGCTTGAAACGAATAATAGCTCTGTCGCACATCAAGGCATAGACTCAACCACTGAAATCGCAGATTTAACACCTAATCTACTGGATTTTTTTAAGAGCTCGGATCAGTTGAGTAATAATCTATGGTTATCCAACGATTTTACTAAACCCGAACCTTCAGATTTCCAAAAGTTTATTGCTGGCGCTGCTTGGTTAAGCACGTTGCTCTTGATCACGTCATTGTGCATCGTTGAAGCCACGGAAGCTCAAATTTTCGGCGAAATCCCTCAACTTGGTGTTATCATCTCTAATATCATGTCAGTACTTATATTTGCGCCCACCTTTACCATGGGAACTTTTGTTTCAGGTGATGTTCGTGACACATTAAAAACTCTACTAATGAAACAACCACCAACTCAATTTGCTGCGCAAGATGATAAGTTTGCTCAATGGACTAGTCACGATATAATTGCATCTACTGCAACTGTTATGACGCTGTTATCCTGGGGCGGTATTTACGCCATGTTGCTAGATGCCAAAAACAGTAACACAACTGCACCAGAAATGGTCGACCTTACTACAATACTTGCCAACTTCCTGCCCGCACTTGGCAGTGCTGATGTATTCATCATCTGCCTAGGCTGTATACTTATCAACTCATTTGGTGCGTTTTTTCAGTTTGGCGCTGAAATGCAAGCGAATAAGTTTAAGGCTATTTTTGGTCCAACATATCAAGATGTCGATCCAAACAATAATAGCCACATGATACAAGTTATTAACATATTAGTTGAGGATCTAAGTAAAAAAATAAATGAAATCAAATATTCCGATGGTAAACTAGAGACTTTTCACAATCCCGTCTATCATCTTGACAATTGGCTTGTAAGAACTGGTGTTGGAGTATTCAACCCAGCAGGTAAAGAAAACCCAGAGATTGAAAAATCTGCACTCGAGGAAACCTTGCTCGGGGACGGACGCGCTCCAGGTATGAACTGCTAAACCTATGCCATATTTTGCATTGAATCGATAGATTCAAAACCCATCGATTCAATGCATCATTCAACTACGCACTCATCATCGCGCGGGTCGTATCCAACATGCGATTAGAAAAACCCCATTCATTGTC
>DMFG01000010.1 GCA_003450655.1 Coxiellaceae bacterium
GAGGTCTGGGTCGTATTTCAGTGTTATCACAGCGCCGATTGATGAGGTCTGTGTCCGAGCCTAACTTTGCCGATATTGCTACATTTTCACGTAATCAGGTTCGTAATGCGATTAAAAAACTACTTCGTGCGTTATGTATTAATCTTAATGCCTGTGGGGACGTGCCTGAGTCACTACATCCAGCTATTTTTAATGAAGCAACGTTTGCCAAGTTTCCATTGAGTAAAGCTAAAGAAATCTTGCATCAAGAGATTATTAATTTATTTAAAAATAAAGTTGCTTTGTTAAAAGATTTATTGAGTTACCGTGCCTTGCATCGGTTTTACGGACTGCTGCCTAGAGTGTTACGTAAGGATTTTGTTGAATTCCCACTATTTGATCCTTTAACTTTATTTCAGGATAAAACACCTTTTGCTGATGATAGTCCTTACTCTATGATGTTTGCGGTGCAGCATTTTTTATTTCAGGCAGATTGCATTAATCGAAGTAATTATTCGGATGCCATGCATGGCCCGCTGCATTTTTTGAACGCATATGTAGATGTGATATGGCGTATGGGTATGTCTGAATTATGGAACGATTGCGTGATGCTGTATAGGTCATTGGATAAGCGTTCCGAATTTGTTAATGACTATGCCGTTTGTCGAGGGCAATTATTTGCATTGAAGTCGATCATGCACCCCTGTGAAGTGTCTCAGGTGTCATCTTATGAGTCATACAATACTAGTGATGGTGATACTTCGACCTTATCGACGTTAAGTTAGATAGTTATATCAAGCTAGAGGTCAGTGGTCTCAGTTTTGTTAGATATTATTTTAAAAAAACTATAAGAAAAACGGATTCATCATGTGTTTTTTAATTGTACAATGGGCTCATTATTAAGCCGTGATGCTGTGTTATATGGTGGATTTAATCTTTTTTTAAGGGAATCTCTTCAAGCTGGGTGCTAGTGTTTGTTATCGATATCATTATGCGAAACATCCCATGAGTAACCTTAAAATATTGACGTTCTTGAGTCTTTTCTTTTGTGCTGCCAAAGGCGGGGTGACTCAAGCACCTCTAAAACCTTCGTCAAGATCACAGGGTTTGCATGATCAATTTGTGCAGCTTCATGATGCGGCTGAGCAGGGTAGTACGGTTTTTGGTTACTGGTGTGGTCCAACAGAAGGGGGTTACTGTGGTTCGACAGATTTTTCAGATATCAATGTAGCTGCTGTTACTCATGCTCCATTTGCCTTTGCCTCAATATCCGACCAAGGTTATGTCAGTTTAAACTACGATGCTCCCATAGATACAACACAGTTATTAAATCAAGGCGTAATTCCAGGTATTAGCCTGGGTGGAGCTGCGGCCAATCCAAATAACTGTCTCGATCATATCGATACTTGTGTAACAACACTGGGTGGAGTATTAGAAACCTATGAACAGTTAGGTTCTCCCTTCTTTTTTGTGGATTCGGATTTTGAGAGTCCTGAAGATAGTGCACAGATGGATCGATTGATTCAGTTTTGGCTGGCTTTTAGGCAGCAATATCCAGAATATTTAATTACCATGGCGCCAGAGTGTGCTTATTTATGGTGTGGTGATGCAAGCTGGCCTTATAATGCCTATGTCTCTGTGATTAATCAGCTGGGTCCTTATGGTGCTGATCTTATCTATCGTATTAATGTTCAAGCCTACAATAATTGGTGTAGCCTGACTGCCAGTGCAGGTGAACAACAATTTAATGAAGATGTTGCCAGTACGTTTGTCAATGCTTGTTCTCAAACTGGCTATTTAGGTTTGTCAAATAATACAGAAATATTTGGTTTAGGGGTTTTGGGTGCTAATCAAGATGGTGAGGGTTATACACCCCCTGAAACACTAGCAAGCTCATTGGATGCCATTGATGAGAGTTTTGGAACACGAAATGCCATGTTCTGGGATACGCTAACTGATCTGAATAATCGAGATGGGCAGTGGGCAATATCTTCTGCCATGGTTGAAGGTCTAACTCAATCCCCTACGATTAGTCCTGCAGATGCGACTCAAGAAACCCATGGACAACAGGATAATGACTTGCTGGTTTATGGCGGTCTTGTTGTCGGCGGTGTTGTGTCGTCGCTGTATTGTGGCGTCTTTTGTTGTAATAAGAGGTCATCAGAAGAGCTATCAGATAATCACAATTCGCCTTTAGTACTTAATGGGTCACCAGCTTAAGAAATATATGATGACTGCCTTGCTATAATACAGTATAAAAATCCTAAACAGTTCAGTAATAAGCTCTATTTAATATTATCTTAAGGGAATCAATCATCAGTTACCACTAAAGTGCATCTATCTAATCACAGAGGTCTTTTATGCCGAACCTTGCAGCTCTAGTAGAGGACATACAAACACTACCGGATCAAACCGTTCTCTCAAAGTGGAAGGATTTTTTACGTATACCTTATTACTGGGAGCAGTTTTGCGTTAATCCAAATATTGTTGTTGACTTATTGAGGTTGGTTGCTCGCAATCTTTCATTTGAGGTATTTGAAACAATCTATTCGGATATCAAGCAAAACTTTGGTGCATTTCATGCTCAAGTAGAAACCAATTCCCAGCGTTTTAGGTTGATACTGGTTCAGCTTATAAAATCAAAATATATTCATTTCTCTCCATTTATACAGTACCTTACGTCACATGATCAGTTAAAGTTGATACAAGGTGTTGTTGGTGTCACTGATCAATCGTGTCGTAATGTCTTTCATCTTGCAGCAATATGGAGCCCTCATTCTGGTTTTTTTGACTTAATGAACGCTCTAAAAGATGATCGTGGTGCGCTTACTCATCTTGATCAATGTGATGCTTACGGGAAAACACCCTTGTATTATTTCAGTCTTCAGCGCAAGGATGATGAGTCAATAGCGGCTGTCATGCAGTTGCTGTCCTCCATTGGGATTGAGTTTGCTAAACAGCACTTTTTTAAAAAAATCTGTCCGATAGATCAACCAGGAGTGAATCACAGTTGTTTTGATGTGCTCTCGGAGGCTCGTCAGAAAGTATTCTTTAAATGCCTGCTTGCGGACTATTTTTTTGTCAGTGACAGCCGCGATAGTCACATAGATTATCAGTCTATTATCGACGAAATTAAGCTTGATAATCTCTCAACGGTTATTCAGCAATTGCCCGCGCTGGTGAAGCAGCACAACTTAGTTGAGGGTAGGCTGCGTGCTTTGCTAGAAGTACTGGGTCAATCGAAAACGTCTCACTCGAATGATGCCTCAACACAAGAAAAACAAAAATGGTACAACTTATTTTCTCGTTTTGATAGGTCCAGTCTAGAGTCACCAAGTATGGGATGTGAGTTAATTAACATGAGAAAAGATCCTGAGGATCCAAACTCTGTTGTGAGTTTTCCTAGTTAGTACAAAAAAGGATGAAGTCGATTGTGAATATATCCGGGTCTAGCAAACACGTTTTGAGAGAGGTTCTAACCCGTAAGCTATACGATGCTTTGCTTTTAGATGATGAGAATGCAAAGAATATCCATGTGTATGTTGAGCGCCTCTTGGCTCATCTCGAAGCAATTGATGAGAGCTCTTTGGAGCGACAACAGAATTACAGCCTGACTTTCTTTAAGCGCCAGTCTGCGAAGATTCATCCTGAACTGAGCGATTCTTCGATGTTTTTAGGTGATCACTTATATATTACTCTGCCGATAGAGGGTGCCTATCTCGATGTTGCATTGACTATTCGACAAGAACAGTTAGTGTTGCCCTTAATTGAAGAGACTATCTATGTATATCGATATGATCATTATCCGGATCATGAAACTCGATCTAAAGCATTAGACTGCAGGCGTGCACAGGAGATTATTGTAGGGTCTTTCCGTCAGCCCGAGTGTATTAGGGCAGCTATTGAAGAGCAGTCTGGATGCTGCAGGTTTATGTAGTTACAGTTTTTTTACTGATCATTCAAAACCGTTTTACGCGTTGATGGCAATAGGGTGTTTGGCCATTTTTTTGATAATACTGTTGATGATCAATTTCGGCAGACCAGAATATGGTTGCCTGTTTTACGTGAGTGGCGACGTTAAGCCCGCTGTCTTTTAATTCTTTGATCAGAGCTTGACTGATTGTTTGTTGAGTGTCGCAATGATAATAAATTCGACTGAGATACTGTTCACCACGATCAGGCCCCTGGCCGTAATGGTCGGTTGGGTCATGAATTTCAAAAAATAATTGGCACAGTGTTTGGTAGTTGGTGATAGCTGTATCAAAGAGAACACGAATGGCTTCAACATGCCCGGTGGTTCCTGAACAGACTGAAGCATAGTGTGGCTCTGAAGTGGTGCCTCCGGTATAGCCAACTTCTGTGAGAATAACACCGGGTTGTTGCTGCATCCAGTGTTCGACTCCCCAAAAACATCCTGCTGCAAAAATAGCCTCTTCCGTATTGAGTACGGTTTCGCTGTGTGTGAAGTCTAAGGCTAATCCATTCACACAGTGGCGCCTGTTTTTATCCGTTAAATACTCACCATGAAAGACATGCCCTAAGTGACCTTGGCATTGAGCACAGGCAATCTCAGTGCGTCGCCCATCACTATCTGGGTGTCGTTGAATGCGATCAGGGATCTCGTCATCAAAACTCGGCCAACCACAACTGGATGAAAATTGATGGTGTGATCGAAACAAAGCAATGCCACACTGCCGACAACAGTACGTCCCATGCTCTCTAGTGGATTGCAGATGACTAGAGCCTGGCATCTCTGTACCTTTTTCAAAAAGAATGTGATAAGCAGCAGGTGTAAGGGTGGGTATTTTCAGCATGGTGAGTCTCTGATTGTCTAACATTCTACTATTATTTTGATATACTATCGCGTATTGTTTCAATACAGGGAAGTTTTTTTAAAAAAGGATTCTTTAATGACTCGCAATAAAAAAATATACGTCTACATTGCATTATCATTTTTAACGATGGCTAATTATTCATTAGGTACATTTTTTCTTCCTGCTCTACCTATGATCGGTTCTTACTTTAATGCGCCAAAATATGATGCACAATTGGCATACCCCTTGATTCTTTTAGGATCGTCGTTGGCATATCTTTACGTTGGCGCAATATCTGGTAGCTGCGGCGCAAAAAAAACACTTTTTCTTCAGCTCTTTTTTTATTTTTTAAGTTTTCTGATCTGTTTTCTATCAGGTAGTATGGTTGTATTTCTATTAGGTGTGTTTATACAGGGTATGTCTAGTTACTATACTTTGATCGTTAGATACTGCAATGTACAATTAGATTTTGACGTTGTTCAGCTTTTATCGATTCTTGCGTTTGTTGCTACCTTATTTATCCCTTTAAATGCAATGTTATCAGGCTATCTTGCACATTATAATTGGCGATATATATTTATTTTATGGATGATAGTCGCAGTTATTTGTTTAGTGCTTATTTATTTTTTACCCACAAAATCTAATGTCACTTACAAAGATTTTAGTTTTCTGGATTATTTTAAAAACTTGAAGTTTTTTATAACTAATCATTCGTTTAACCAATATTTGATCGCTATGGTGACTGTTGGTTCGGTGAATGCAATATTTTACACATTATCTCCCCATATTTTCATTGTAGATTTTGGAATCTCTGCCAAAATATATGCTTCATATTTATTCATTCCCACAGGTGGGTTACTTATTGGCTATGTGCTCACGCCTATTATTAAAAAAGCACATGGGGAAGCTCAATGTATCTTTATTGGCGAGATTATTGCATTTATTTCCATCTTTAGCTTTGTGGTTATTTTCTATTTTATACCAAATCCGATGGTCTTTATGGGTTTAATATCTATGTTTATGATCAGTTTTCCGATGGTTACTACGAATGTTTATATACAGGTCATGGGTATTAACGCCGCATTAGCCGGATCTGGTTTGTCTTTTATTTCAGTGGGATTGAATCTATTGAATGGTGGCGTTGGTTTTACTGCTGCAAAGCAAGATGGTGAACAAATGGGTGTGTTGATGCTTATTATTTTAGTGGTCGGTTTCTCTTGTTATCACTATCTCAATAGTAAACGCTCTTCTGAAAACTAGTGTGTTATCGTTGGTTGAGGTGCTGATTCAAAAAAGCTTTTGTGGCCAAACAGTTATTGCCTTTAAATGTTGCATTGACGATGGTCTGTTGTCTATTGACTTCAAACCAGGTCGTGCATTGGTAGACGGTCACATCACCACCTGTGATAACAGCATGGGTTTTTTCTTCATTTTGTGAGATTACGGTTGGCGATTTGACGCGATCAACGGTGATATAAGTGAGTAATTGATTACCATTAGGAAGCTTCTTGATAGTGTTAGGATATCCCCAGGCGGTATAGAGTTGGTTGGCTGATGCGTTCTTCCAGCTGGTGACTGCAGCATTATAGTTTTGAACCGTTCCACAGGCGGTTAGGATCATGGTTAAACCAATGGCTAATAAGATGCGGCCTGATTGGATGATTATCATGTTTGGTCTCTTAATCAATGTGCTGATGTTAGTATAATAGCACAAATCGTTCAATCAAGGTTTTTAATACGAATCGGCAATAGATTGGTCGATGTCACAGATAATTTCTCCTTTGATAAGGAATCTTGTTATGACGATGCAAGGGGTTATTGATTATGGAATTTATATGATCGCGTACAATTAAGGCTCATCCTTGTGTCTTTAATATCTATGTCATGGATGGATGTTTTATCAGTGAATGGGTAGCTCTCTTAAGATTTATTGGAGCAATATTATTAAAAGCATATATTTTTACTCAGCGATAAATCTACGCTGCGGCCGCAGATCCGTTGTTCAATGTTGGGAAAAATTCTTCGTTCAACATTCGAGCAATGTCTGCTCCTTTGATCGGGCGTTGGTATTCTTCAAAAAATGAAGCGAAACTCCATCTTAAAATCCCTGCTATGACGCTCTGGATTTCAGCAGAGTAATGGTTATCACAACTTGTTCTGAACTCAGTTATGTTTTATGACACGAATATGATATGGCTTGATGTAATTATCACTACAGCAATAAAAAGAGGAAAGGTTGCCCGCTGATACAGCGGGCAATGCCTATTAGGTGGATTAGTCAGCAGAGACGGTTTCGTTGACAGCCGTCGCTTTATTAATCATGACAGGCTCAGCGGGTACATCTTGATGGCCGTTGCGAGATGTGGTTTCAACCACTTTGATTTGATCAACAATATCCATGCCCGCAATCACTTTTCCAAATACGCAATATCCATAACCCTGGGGGTCTTTGGATTGGAAGTTTAGGAAAGCATTATCTTTAACATTGATAAAGAATTGTGAAGAAGCAGAGTGTGGTGCCATGGTGCGAGCCATTGCTAGAGTGCCGCGGGTGTTTTGCTCGCCATGCTCAGCTTCGTTCTCGATAGGATCATGAGTGTCTTTTTGTTGCATGTCTGCATCAAAGCCGCCACCTTGGATCATGAAGTCGTTAATCACTCGATGGAATAGGGTGTTGTCATAAAAACCTTCTTCAACATAACGTAAAAAGTTTTTGGCAGTGTTAGGCGTGTTGGTGTGGTCCAGTTCGATATCGATGGTGCCCATTGATGTTTCTAAGCGAATCATAGTTTTCTCCTATTGAATTATTGTTATTTTAACCATGCCCTTGCATTACGAAAGAGCTGTATCCAAGGGGTGTTTTCCCCCCAGGTATTCGGTGACCAAGACAGCTGAGATGTGCGAAACACACGTTCAGGGTGTGGCATCATCAGTGTGACTCGACCGTCTGTGGTTGTGACTCCCGCGATACCTTCTGGGCTTCCGTTCGGATTAAAAGGGTAGCGTTGAGTGATGTTATTTGAATGGTCAACGTAGTGTAAAGCCGTGCGTTGTTGGCTTTGGAGTTGTGTTAAATCTTCAGATGAGCGAAATGTCGCGCGTCCTTCTGCGTGAGATACGACAACAGGCAGCGTACTACCTTCCATGCCTTGTAATAAAATGGATGGCGATCGGGGTATGGTGACTAAGCTTAAACGCGCTTCGAATTGTTCTGATTCATTGCGTTGCCATAGTGGGAAGTGATTGCTGCCAGGAATGATGGGTTGACAATGTGCTAGCACTTGGCAGCCATTGCAGATTCCTAGGGTAAAGGTATTGTTACGATTAAAAAATGTAGCAAAGGTATCGTGCAATAGGGGGTTGCGTAAAATGGATTCGGCCCAGCCTCGTCCTGCGCCTAATGTGTCACCATACGAA
>DMFG01000057.1 GCA_003450655.1 Coxiellaceae bacterium
AGTCAGTGACCAGGTTAAACAAGCCCTCACCTCTTGTAAGGCCTCTATGAATGATTCCCAATGCAAAAAAGATCATCCGTTTCGCATTCTAAAGAAACAAGACTCTATCAATGCCCTATCACAATGCCTCAGTAACACCATCATTCGTTGTGTTGGCGAAAAATTAGCGCCACGACCACCTTGCCCAACCAATAAATAATCCTCATTTTCGCCACGTTCTACCTGATTGAACGTGGCGCTTCCTCCAACATCCCTCATAAGCCATTGATTATATAATCTTTATTTCAATATCTAGATTTGTAAAAAAAAACACCACTTTTTTTCAAAAAAAGTGTTTTTTTAATATTTTTTTAATCTTTAGTTGCTAGACTGCTCATGAATTGAACAGAATAAAGGTGCAGCATGCAAGAACATGACTCAAAACAACAATTTTTTACTTTAAAAAATCAGTTTGAGAAACTAAATAAGTTGAGAGAAAGTACCAGGAAGTCAATGGTGAACATTATTAAAGGCTATCCTAGTTTAATGATTGTGGGCGAAAATGATACTGCCATTCAACAAGAGATTGATCATGCTTGGAGACATTTGAAAACTGAGATCGAAAACATTAGAAAGACAAAGGCTGATCTAATTGAGGTTGAAAAGGACAAGGAACTTTCTCCCATTGAAGAAAAAGCAAACAATCTTGCAATGGATGAGGTATTAGAATGGCTTCAAGAACCTTATAGAAGTCTTTGGAGTTGGTATAATTATTTCTTTAAATTTTTGCACGAACAAGATATTAATCAGTTTTGTAATGAATTTGAAGACAGGTACGTGAAGGCGTTTAATAAAACAAAGGAAGAAATTACATTAAATTTTCGTGATTCAATGATTCCAAACAACCTTAATGATACTGTTCTAGATTTCGATGATTTTAACACTGCTCAATCACTTTATTTCAAGCTTGAAAACCTTTATCAACATTATAAAGGGGATCTTCAACAAGTCCCGAGTGAGATAGTTGAAAACATTAAAAATGACCTAAGGGTACTTCTCAAAGACATGAAAAAAATTCCTTTTCAAAAGGAAGTTGTAGAATATGCCATTGAAAGATGTATAGACCAATTGAAGCATCAAAGCCAGCTCAATACGGCATCGAACCTTAAGGACTTTATCACCAACTTTTTATCTCCTTTATCAACGCAGGGATTTGAGAAAGTAAAAGAATCATATTATGAAAAAATCATAAAAGAGAATGATGATTTTTTAAGTCTACACCCCCTCCTAGAATCAGGTTTTTTAGAATACGATAAACAGACCCGAGAAGGTGCGATGGAAGAAATAAATGAATTAATGCGTATTAAACCTGTTGCATTTAACGGAAACTTAGCAAAATCAATTTATCTAGAGCAAGCTAATCAGGACACAAATAGCGATCTACAATCATTAACTTATTCACAAGCTGCTACGATTGCGTGGATCATATATGTAAATGCGCCTCTCTTAGAAGGCGAAATAGGGACGACATCGAAAACCATTACCACAATATCATTAAAAATACTCCGCTCTGAAGGCATAGAAGAAGATATACAACCACTCGTTGATCTTATATCTAAATCAAATATAACAAATACAGATGACTCAGTGTGGAGGCCGAATTTAGGGCCAGTTATTGACAGTGCTTTGGAAATAATCGAGGCCCTGGCAGACACATTAACTAATGATAGGACTAGTATTGACACTGCGATAAAGAACTATGAAGAGCAAATAAAATTGGTTGAGGAAAAGCCGATTAAACACGCACGCGCCAGTCAAGATCCCACAACGAAATTTAAAGACGCTGAGGTTGAAAGTACTTCCAATACTTCTATTGATTATATTGGATTAGCCAGCATTTTTTCCTTGGGAGAAAATAACCACGCTATTAGTAAACATGAAGAATGTGACGAAAATCCAGGTAATACTCTTTAGTAGGCATCACTCAAGATATAAAAAACCCAGACATTGTCTGGGTTTTTAATTTCCATAAACAATCAGATCATAGTTGTCATTGAAGTCGCAGACTCTATCAATAATCAATGCTTCAAATTTTCTTTAGATAAAAATTAAGATTTCTACCTGATCAATGTAAAATTTGATCTAGTTGTGCTGCATCAATATCTTTTTGAGGTTATAAATATTCAATTAAATTTATACACAGCTTGGCTCTCTCATAATAGAGTCCATCTTAACCGGGGAGCTTGTTAAATCAACCTCACATTTTCTTTCTTTTAAACTAAATAGGTTCCTCTGACTACCTCTTGGAGAGCGAGGAGCATTATCAGCTTCATCGTTAATTGCAGCAAGACAAGGAAAACAACAACAATAGACAAATAAACATAATGCTGCTAGCGTTTCGGTGACTCCCACGGCACCGACAGTAACTGCAGACACCATTGATAGCTCATGTGTTTTACCCACGGCATTCAGAATGCTGTAACCAACTATCTCTTGTATAACCACGGCTACGGCAGTAACAGCCGTGGGCATATAATGATACTTCTCTTCCATTTCAAAATGCTTACCCGATAATGACATGCAACAGCAACTGAGTGCTAACATTGCCGGATAACAAACCAGAAAACCAACAGCCTGAGAAGCAAGAGCTTCATGCATAGCTGAATATCCACGATGCCCAGCTGCGTTCATTGTTGCCATACCAGAAGCTACGGATGTAACTGAAACTCCAGCATGTAGAACCACTTTAAGAATGTCTCTCCTCAAGATTGCTAGGCATGTCATATTATGTCGTTGAGGTTCTTTCATACTCTATTCTTCACTGTTTACGACCTTTATAGTGCGCTTAACATGCTTGACAAATAATCACTACCTATCAAGCCACAACCGCCACTCCATTATATGTTTATAATACTCTTCAAAAAAAACCCAGATACTGTCTGGTTTTTTTATTTTAAGAAAATCAAATTTATTTAAACTGTGAGGACTTGATTTAGACTAGGGTCAGGGGTGTCTGTATTTTGTTTACCGCTACGTCCAAGAAGGGTGTCAGAACAAGCCTGAGAACAAGCCTGACCACAACACGCAGCCACACCACCACAACACGCCAATACACCTACTGTGAGCATCGCTCCAAAAGCACAGACCTCTGGAAATACTAAATGCAGCAAATTCCATAAATCGCACTTTGCATCATCATCAATATCATACTTATTACATATATCATCTAACCAAGATTCACCGTCTTTACCATTCAGGGCCGTTCCTCCTTGATTAAAAGCAATTACAACCGTGATATATGTTGGGATAAATACACAACAACATGCAAGCATTGCCATTAAATTAGCATTTTCGGAACTGGGTCTCATTTTTTCTCCTTCGAGTTTATTTTTGACAACAACATCTAAATTCAATTTATGCGTCAAAATTTGGACAAAAAATCGTAATTTAAGACCATCTATTAGTCAATAATAAATGCAATAATACTATAAATTAAGTCTTATTTAAGAAAAAGCTAAAAAACAACACCGGAATCCTTATAGATTTACATTCACAATACACCTCAAAAAAAACCCAGACAGTGTCTGGGTTTTTAAGTCAATAAAGCGATTAGAGAATAGGTATTACCTAGGTGGCCAGCTTAATCAACCATATGTTAATTAAGCTAGCGCTCGCTGACAGTGCAAGACACTATCGATGCGTCATTGATTAGCTCAACGTGTTGAGCGCTTGATTTAATGTATCACTGGCACAAGTAATTGCCGCAACACTCGTTGGGCTCATTTGATAATACCCCTGACAGTCAACAGCATGGCCTCGGGCTGCTCGTAACTCATCAAGAATATTTTCGCAGTTATCTGTGAGGGCTTGCGCAACTGGTGTGAAGATAGCTTTTAGATCAGCATCTTGATCTTGCTCAGCCAAGGCTTGTGCCCAATACAATGTTTCGTAAAAATGCGTATCGTTAGTACTAAGCGCTGTTAGAGGCTGACTGGGCGCACGATTATTATCAAGTAATTGCGAAGTAGCTTGTTCCAATGCATCAGCAAGCACCTGTGCTTTTTGATTATCTTTAGTGCGAGCTAAATGCGCTAAAGATTCTGCTAACGCCATGTACTCGCCCAATGAATCCCAACGTAGGTGACCAAAATCCATGAATTGTTGTACATGTCTTGGGGCTGAACCACCCGCACCGGTTTCAAATAAGCCACCACCATTCGCCAAAGGTACGATGGAAAGCATCTTAGCGCTTGTCCCTAATTCAAGAATAGGAAATAAATCGGTTAAGTAATCTCTTAATACGTTACCGGTAGCAGCAATGCTATTCTCACCCTTTTTGACACGCTCTAATGTGTGTTGCATCGCTTCAGTGGGTGCCATGACTTGTATATCAAGACCGTCGGTATCCAATTCACCTAGGTACACATGAAGCTTTTTAATTAACTCTGCATCGTGCGCTCGGTTTTCATTCAACCAAAACACCACTGGCGTGTTGGAGAGTCGAGCACGACTGACCGCCAGTTGCACCCAGTCCTTAATCGGAGCTGCTTTCACTGTACAGCTTCTAAAAATATCACCAGGAGATACAGATTGTTCTAAACACACTGTTCCTGATGCCAGGACAACACGCATTGTGCCATCAGCAGAGGCTTTAAAGGTTTTATCATGCGAGCCGTATTCTTCAGCTTTTTGTGCCATTAAACCGACATTAGCCACACTACCCATAGTCGTTGGATCAAAAGCACCGTGCTCACGACAAAAGTCGATCGCCGCTTGATAGATGCCGGCATAACAACGATCTGGAATGATCGCCAGTGTATCGTGCTCAGCGCCATCAGGGGCCCACATCTTACCACCAGCACGAATGGCAGCTGCCATCGAAGCATCGACAATAACATCGCTAGGAATACGGAGATTAGTAATGCCTTTATCGGAATCCACCATCGCTAAATCAGGACCTTCCGACAAAGCCGTTGCTATATCCGCTTTAATGGCCGCTTGTTCTGACTCGGGCAACTGTGTAATTTTAGCATACACATCACCCATACCATGCTCTGCATTCACACCCAACTGTGCAAAGGTGTCCGCATGTTTTTCAAACACACTGGCAAAATACGTTTTAACCACATGACCGAAAATAATCGGGTCAGAGACTTTCATCATGGTCGCTTTCATGTGCAACGATAGTAAAATATTATCGGCTTTTGCACGCTGCATCGCATCAACAATGCAATGCTGCAAATCAGCAACGCTTAAATGGGTGGAATCGATCACATCGCCTTCAGCTAATTCAATGTCTGTTTTTAAGACCTGAACATGACCACTGTTATCTTCAAACTCAATGCGTGCCATCCCAGCCTCATCCGCTGTGATCGTCATCGATTGCTCGTTAGCGAAAAAATCCCCTTGAGTCATGTGTGCCACATTAGTTTTTGAAGTGGTTAACCACTCACCCATACGATGCGGGTGCTTTTGTGCATAACGTTTAATGGGGGCCGCTGCACGACGATCAGAATTTCCTTGACGCAATACAGGATTAACCGCACTGCCCTTCACGGCATTGAAGCCTTGTAAGATCGCTTTTTCTTCTTCAGTCTGTGGATCTTCAGGATAATTAGGAATGTCATAGCCTTTTGCTTGTAGCTCTGCCACACACGCTTTTAACTGAGCAACAGAAGCACTGATATTCGGCAACTTAATAACATTAGCTTCTGGTGTTTTTACCCACTCACCTAACCAAGCCAGATCATCTGATTGTTTTTGCTCATCCGTCAAACGATCGGAAAACTGCGCAATAATGCGACCAGACAGTGAAATGTCTTTAGTGCCCACAGAAATACCTGCCTGTTTTGTAAAAGCTTGAATGACAGGTAACAGTGAGGTGCTGGCAATTTGAGGCGCTTCATCAACGTGAGTGTATATAATGTCTGACATAAGGATCATCCTATTCAAATAATAATAAATAACAGCCATGGGCAGCCGTATTGAGTCCTCGCAGACTATGCGATTGACAGAATTCTGTCAAGATGAGCCTAGGTAACAACGTTCATATTTAACACAACATTTGAACCTAACATCGACATCACTTACTATAGAATCACTTCAAACAACCAAGGATGGGTTATGTGGAAAACAGCTCGTAGAAACACCCTTAGCATGATCAGTATTGCGGTATTGTTCTTACCCATGCTTGCCAGCGCTCAATCTTGGCCTCAATTCCTAACCAAAATACGCCAAGAAGCACTTAGCCAAGGCATTCGCCCCAGTGTTCTCAATGAAGCTTTAGGGAGCTTATCTGCACCTAGTCGAAAAGTAAGCAACCTGGATAAATCACAACCTGAACGTCGTATCACCTACCTTCAATACCGTAATTCTCGGGCAGATGCCTATCGCATTAAAATCGGCGAACGAAAATTACGCAGCAACCAAAGCCTACTCAACAACATCGAAAAACAGACTGGCGTGAGTGCTTGCACCATCACATCCATCTGGGGACTAGAGTCTGCTTATGGTAGTTTCAAAGGCAGCTTTCCAGTTATACAATCGCTGGCGACACTCAGTTATCAAGGACGTCGCACAGCCTTTTTTAGAAAACAATTATTCTATGCTTTACACATGCTGAACGATAACGCTGTTAGCTTCAAAGACTTCAAAGGTGAGTGGGCTGGCGCATCGGGCCATTGCCAGTTTTTACCTTCGAGCTATTATCAATACGCTGTGGATTATACGGGCGATGGAAAAAAAGACATTTGGAACAGCAAACCCGACGCCTTGGCCTCTATCGGTAATTACCTAAAGCAGAACGGCTGGAAGAACCACCAACCAACCATGACAACCGTTACACTACCACAGCGTTTTAACCAACAACTACTCAGCTTAAAAGTCACCAAGCCTGTATCCGCTTGGATGAAGATGGGTGTTCAAGTACCCTCATCAGCTCACATTAATCGTCACCTAAAGGCTTCTATCATTCGTCCCGATGGTGGACCGACAATTATGGTGTTTAATAACTTTAAAGTACTCATGGCTTGGAATTACTCAAGTTACTACGCAGGCACCGTGACCTATATGGCGGATAAGATTTGCCAGCGCAGTTAAACGTAGTAAAAAGTTGTTTAAGCTATCATCGGTATGAAAATACCAGTCAGCAAATGACTACTCAATTTGAACATCGCAGAGTTGAGAGCTATGGCAGTCAAAGACTATGAACAGACTGAATGACAATATCTCAGTACTTTTATTGGCGATTCTAAGTGCCTCTTCAAACTTATTATTTAATATCACACTCAGTGGTCTACTACCCGCCTATCAATATGGAGATATTATATTTTCATTCAACATGGTTACATTGATAGCTAGTCTTTTAATTTTTGGAAAGGGTAGTTTAATTTATCGATATATACCGATATATAGGGATAGAAAATCTCCACAACAAGAGACACAGCTCCAGAACTGGTATACGGTTGATTTGTTAAAGAGATCTATAATTCTAATAGTTATATTTGTGGTTCTCAAAATATTAATAACCCAGCCAGATAAACTTCCTCTTAACTGCCTATATATCATTGACCTTTTACCAGTTGCAATATTATACAGCTTTCTGGATATACTTATAAGTCATGTAGGTGCTGCAGGCTATACCAAAACTCGATTATTAGTATGGTATTCCAGTACAGCAGTGATGCTTGTATTTTTGCTTTATACTCTTAAATTATTTGAAAGCAGTCCACCCACCTCAAAGATCATCTATATTTATTACATTGCGTATAGCAGCGTTATTATTTTCACGCTATTAGTAATAAAAATACAAAAAATTTTCCCGTGGGGATTTACCATAAAGAAAAGAGGTCACTTAGAAAAAAAGTTACGAAATAAATGGGAAGATCATGCAAAAAAGTTCTTCCAGGTTAATCTTTTATTTAGTCTTTCTTCCTATATAGGGATATTCTTAATCGAAACGACAAGTCATGTTCCAAGGTCTATCGTTAGTGAAGCGCAAGTAGGCTATTACTGTGCCATTATGTCTATCACTGGCTTTGTTACTATACTCGACTCTTTTGTTTATGCTGAGTCATTAAGCAAAATTTCATTAATTAATAACTCAAAAAAATCCAAAAAAGCTTTCAATCAACTCAATAGCAGGGCAAGTTATTTTAATATGGCATATGCGATTATAACTACTCTTATCATATACCTATTCTCTAAAAAACTTTTATTAATGTTCGGCGAAGAATTCAGCAGCATTCAAGCCCCTTTAATGATTGTATCAATCACAAGGGTGATCTTATGTGCGACAGGGCTATCTGCCGCGATACTCAGTGAAAACGGGCATCAAATTATAACAAGAAAAATCTACATTCAATGTTTTTTTATTTATTTAATACTTGGATTGATACTTTGCTATCTATTAGGATTACTGGGACTTTCAATGGCCTATTTAACAACCTCCACATACCGATGCATAAGACTTAGAAAATATGTTAAACAATTATTGGAAATAAAACCGTTAGGATTTTTCTAAACAATTGGCATTTTATTGGTTATGCTATGCAAAGATAATAAAAAAATCATTGACTGCGTATAATTTTTAACCAAATCAAGCCAGCAACCTCATGAAAGATGTCATTCTCTTTAGATACTGAATGATAATATCTCGATACTTTTATTGGCGATTCTAAGTGCCTCTTCAAACTTATTATTTAATATCACACTTAGCAGTCTACTACCTAAGCGTTCCAACTTTGCTCTCTTTACTTCCATGTAATGCATAATCCATAGTTAGCCTGGGCTTTAGTAAAGCGTGTCCAGTGAGAATAATGATGTAGCATATTGATTAATCGATGAATATTTGATGCCCGACACATCAGTAGTTATTTAACAACGCATTTCTTAATGGGCCTGTGCCGCATCTAACACAGTCTATATACAAATGAACCCCTCCCCCAAGTATCAAGCCTACATCCTCAACAAGCGCAATCACCCAATCGCGGCGCTGTGTTGCACGATAAAGAAAGACCGCCAAATGGGCAGCAAATGCAGTCTTAAAACCGAATGCCCAAACCATGTCCGAGGCCTGGTTCGCGAAGGGTGCTATGCTCTCACCCCATCCCTTGTATACGCTGATAGAAAAAAAACATCGAGGTATCAATCGTGCATCTACTCAATGAAGGATAACTACTGCACGCCCTGGAAGAAGCCATGCCCCAAGTAGAACCATCGCCTCGTAATCGTCATGTGTTATGGTCTATGAAGACATGTCAGCGAATGGATGGGGTCAGTCATCTATGATGTGGCCCTAACGATTTCTAGGATGATGTTGCTCAGGGTCTAGATCATGGAACTCATTCGGCACGTCTTCTGCGAGTGCAATAGCAGTTCGTGCGACACCTTTACCTTCATACCCATGAGAAGTTTTTAGTGACAATAATGAATCAGACAGCCTTAGCTTGATGGTTAACAACTCCAAAGGCTAGCAGGGTTAAATGATTTGACTGGAGTGTAGTGTGTGACACTTATAAAACAAGCGACACTAAGAACACTGTGATTGCTTCCAAGCTTGAAAACCGCCCCTTAGAGAGTAAACGTTATTATAACCCATAGCCTGTAAACTTTCTGCTGCTAACGCTGAACGATAACCACCGCCACAATACAGCAGCAAACGAGATGATTTATCCGGATAATGTTTAGCAATATCACGCTCTAGGATACCGCGACCAATGTGAAGTGCGCCTGGAATATGACCTTGCTCCCATTCATGATCTTCACGAACATCTATTAAAAGCGTCGAAGACTCTTCCTGCAACCACTGGACCGCATCATACCATGTCACTTCACGAACAGAACCCAAGGCGCTCTCACAGAGTGCGATAAAATCTTGATTATGATTCATGCTTCACCCAACGTCATAGCTCGCCTACGACCCACTAGAAACATAAGGATAGGTAGTATAATCAGAATATAGACGCAGAATATACCAGCATAAGCTAATGCTGTGGTAAAGAGTGCTGGCTTAAATAACACCACACAAAAAGGCGGTGCGTACGTCAAAAGAAAAATAATAGCGCCTTGCATTTTTCGACGCTGTAATTTAAATCCATCCGCGAAAAAATCCATCAAACACACAGAGGCACCTAAAAAGGAAGTCAAGGTACATATTGCGGCAAACACAGAGCCAAACACCAATACCACAGGCTTTTGTGTCAGTGTTAATAAACTCTTCACTAACAAAGTGTTAGTGTGTTGAGAATCAGTCATAGCCGCTAAACCCTGAGTTCCAAAACGAGGCAAGCTACTTTGTACAACAGCAATCCATATCAGATAAATCACGAGAGGCAGTAAACTCCCAATAATAACCACTCGCTTCAACTGTGCCCTATCGCTATTTAAATAGGTTCTAACACTGGGTAAAATCACCGCATACCCAAAGGAGGTAATCATTACCATGAAGATGGGCAATGATGTGTGATAAGTTCCTTGATGCAACTGAGTTACCGTTGAGTGAGGAAGCAACATCACCACAACAACCACAAACACGGCCAGTTTAACCGACATCAATGCTCGATTGAGATAATCCACGGAACCAACACCGGTATAAACAACCACACCTAATACCAGAGCAACCAACAAAGCTGCTTGCCAAAAACTCAATGGCAGTTGTAAAGATGACAGAAAGCCTTGCGCTAAATCGGCAGCGCCCGCAAGATAAGCACACATAAGACTATATAGAAGTAATAAATAAACCACCCAAGTAATGGCACTCATGGTTTTTCCGAGTGTCTTCTCTGTCATGGTAATCAGGTTGGCACCTTCAGGCAGCCATAAATTGACTCTTAACAGTGTCCATGCACCTATTGTCATAATCGCCCAAGCAAACAACATCATCACCACAGACATGGAAAATGTTTCAGTCGCAGTGACAACAGGCAAAGCTAACATAGCAGCGCCTATGCATGTCCCTAAAATTAACAGCACACTACCCGCTTGTTTATACATAGATATCCCTATATCGCTTAATAATTAAGTCGTATTATTGCCCACGTAGAA
>DMFG01000174.1 GCA_003450655.1 Coxiellaceae bacterium
GCGTGAACTACTCTCGCTTATCTTGGCCTATGAGCGCTCCTTATTAAGCAAACTTCGTCACCGAGGAGATATTAGTGAAGAGATTTTCATTAAACTCTTGCGCAAAATTGATCGTGATGAGGTAGGATTTGAATCGTATCACTAACTGGCCTGAGATAACTGCTGCAAGCCATGACAATATCAATAGGCAACCTACCATGTCAGCTGGAAACTTTACCTAAATATGATACGATGCCAACTCCATTGAACGAGACACAGTATAAAGGAATCAGATATGCGAGCTCTATTGCGCAAACACCCACTACCCTCTCTTGTTGCTAGTGTGGCTTTATTAACCAGCACGGCTCTAGTGGCAGCACCACAACCGGATCAAATGCCTACTGCCAATGCTCCAGCCGCACTGATTCCATCAGCGCCTAATATCGATGCATCAGCCTATATACTGATGGACGCCGACTCTGGAAAAATATTGGCCAGTAAAAATGCTGATAAAGACGTACCTCCTGCAAGTCTCACCAAGCTGATGACTTCCTATGTAATTTCTGAAGCCCTAAAGCAAGGTCAAATCCATCTAGATGATCAAGTTCGCATCAGCAAAACGGCCTGGCAACGAGGTGGCTCACGCATGTTTGTTGAAGTCGGCTCGCAAGTTTCTGTCGAAGACCTTATTCATGGCATCATTGTTGCATCCGGAAATGATGCCTGTGTAGCCATGGCAGAATACATTGCCGGTTCTGAAAAAGGTTTCGCACAACTTATGAACCAAACCGCACAGCGTCTCGGCATGAAAAATACACATTTTGTTGACGCCACAGGATTACCTGATCCCAAACATCATTCTACGCCTCACGATCTTGCTATTCTCTCCCAAGCACTGATTAATAACTTTCCAGAAGACTATGCTTGGTATAGCCAAAAATGGATCAAGTACAATAACATCCGCCAACCAAACCGCAATCGCCTCTTGTGGCGTGACCCAACCGTTGACGGCTTAAAAACCGGTCACACCAAAGCAGCTGGGTATTGCTTAATCAGCTCTGCCAAACGAAACGACATGAGACTCATCTCAGTGGTTATGGGTGCACCATCTGATGCAGCTCGCAGCGATGACTCTCAAGCATTACTGAACTGGGGCTTCCGTTTTTATGAAACACACACACTGTATACCGCCCAGTCCCCTGTCACGAGCAGTCGCGTCTGGTTGGGTGAAAATAAAATGGTTAATTTCGGTGTTAATCACACGGTTGCTGTTACCATTCCTAAAGGCATGTACCCTCACCTCAAAGTCGATGTCGACCTACCTGACATGCTAAAAGCACCCATCAGCGCGGGACATACTTACGGAACCATCAACGTCTCTCTCAATGATACAACACTGATGAGCGCACCACTGATTGCTCAAAACAATGATGCAGAAGCTGGTTTTTGGTCTCGCATGGGTGATCACATTGCTATGACGTGGCATGGCTGGTTTAGCTAGGAGTTTTTGTCATGGATATGGTCTTTCTCAATGGTCGCTTTATCGCTCATGACGATGCCACGATTTCGATTAAGGATCGTGGCTTTCTTTACAGCGATAGCATCTATGAAACATTACCCATTGAACAAGGACGCTGCCTAGCACTCCCTGATCGACTTCATCGATTGCACAGCAACTTAACGCACCTTGGCATCGAGATGCCACACACACCGGATGAATGGCAACGTATCCTCAGTGAGCTCATCCAACACAATGAGGCGCAATCTGGTCGATACTATATCTACTTGCATGTGACTCGAGGAACGTCACCTACCCGCCAGTTAAACATCCCTTCAGCGTGCACACCAACGGTATTAGCGTTTATGGGACAGGTGACACCAGAACAAACTCAGCACTATCAACGTGGCTTTAAAGTCATTACTGTTGAAGATAATCGACGACGCGATCGCTTCATCAAAGCAACCGGATTGCTGCCAAATATTATGGCCTTTAACCAAGCACAAGAACAATCCATCGACGATATTATCTATCAACATCAAGGCTATGCCCTAGAGAGTTCAAGCAGTAATTTATTCATCGTTGAAAAAGATCGACTGATCACCCCACCCGCCAACTATCAAATCATTAATGGCATCACTCGCCAAACCGTGATTGAGCTCGCAAAGTCACTCGACATTGAGTGTGAAGAACGATTAATGACTTTAGACGAGCTACGCAATGCCGATGAAATTTGGTTAACCGCATCCAATAAAGACATTGTGCCTGTCATAGAGCTCAACAAGCAGCGCATAGGCAATGGCAAGGCTGGCCCTTTTTGGCATCGACTTAATGATGCCCTACGCGAATATAAAATGACTCATAGCACATTACTCACACCCCCACCATCAGGAGAAGAGCCCATGACAGACAACCATGAAAACTCGTCACCACTAGAATTTCCCTGTGAATTTTTTGTGAAAATCATCATGAAAAATAGCGACAGCTCTAAAGAAAAAGTGACTGCAATCATCCAAAGGCATTTTGACCAGTTCGATACTGACGCCCTGAGCTTACGCCCCAGTAAAAACGATAACTACTTAGCATTTACTGCTAAATTGCAAGTGCCCGAAAAAGCACCCTTAGACGCGTTATATAAAGATTTAAGTGATGAACCAGAAGTATTGATGGCTCTCTAATACAAGACCAACT
>DMFG01000026.1 GCA_003450655.1 Coxiellaceae bacterium
GTAGCTCAGCTGGTTAGAGCACAGCATTCATAATGCTGGGGTCCCTGGTTCAAGTCCAGGCATAGCCACCACCTATTTCATTCAACTAATGACATTGCAGACCACAACACGTTTGGTATAGTAAATACCAGGTTAGTAAAATCCTAACCGATTAAATTCATCACTGCTTGAACACCGCATGAATTTAAAACATCCATACCATGATATTAAGGAGAATGATCATGAAAACACTCGCTATTTGCAGCGCCATCGTATTAACGTTAGGTTTATCCGCCTGCAGCGCCGGAGGAACATCAACGGTTGCCAATCCTAGCCACAATAATCTAACTTTAGGAGTTGGTGCATCATCCAATTAAAAAAATGCGCCAGTACATTCAATCTGGCGCACTTCCTAACACCACGACTAACCAGCAGTAAACGCTAACATAAACGAAGCACGCTCCTGCTCATCCTCAGCAACAAATAAATCATAACCGCCTATAAATAATCGAACAGGCAGCTTTTGAATTGGTTTTAGTGATAGACCTGCTGACACCACACCGTCTGAATATTCATCAACAATCACATCACACCAATGATTAACACGATAACCTGCTCCAAAATACGGCAACCACTTGTTGTAAGGTAGATCATCAATAGACACCCAATCCGTTTGACCAAACATTCGATTTCCGATACCCACTGTAAACGAGAAAGGATAGCGATAATCTTCCTCAACGGGCTCATGAAATCGCATAAAGTGTGTCAAAGAAAAATAAGAGGTATGAAAAAAACCTGTACTATCACTTTCCTCCCAACCGGCTAATTGGTAGACACCAAAAGCAACCGCTGTACGGGATTCTGTGAAAAAATGTGACAATTTAAAACCAACAGCACCTTTATCGGCAAAACCACCGTCTTGAGGATTAATGCTCAACAACTGAAACTGTAACGTTACACCTATGCCCTTTGTCTGATCTCCAAGACCATAGGCAAACATCACTGAACCATCATTTTGACAATTATCTTCACCCCAATGGCAATCCCAACCCGCTAGACCAAAACCCCATTGACCAGGTTCCAAACCAAAACCAGACGGAATCACAATACCAGAAACAGGAAAGCTATAAGGCAGGGTTGGTTCAGGCTCTTCTAAAGAGGGCGAGGCAGGGATAGCGTCTTGCGCACAGGCAAGAGAAGTAAAACTCATGCAAAAAAACCAAGCAACAACGATTTTAAAATACCTACCCATACACCATCCTTAGCGACTATTAATAGCGATTATTAATAATGATAAATAACTCCCACATCAAATAGATTTTGATCTGCCGGATGCTGATACTCTAATGCATCTAGAAGATCTAAAGAACTGATGCGCGTGTACTCAACGTTAAGACTAAAATGATCATTCACACGATGATTTAGCCCCACCAAAAACTGAAGACCATAATCAAACTCATCAACTAACTGACCCGACTGCCTAGTAGAACCTGACAAACTATCAAGCACAACGAACCCCATACCAATATAAGGGAAGTTTTTAGCCGTTAACTTAGAGGCCTGAAAAAAATACTTCGCGTTCAAGCTATAATTCACTGTCTGGAAGTTAGCTGATGAAGTCACATCTGGCAAACTTGAACTACCTTGAGCATTATTGGTATAACCCATTTTAAATTCCGCTCCAAAACTTGGAAAAAATAAGTGACCCAGCATCACTTGAAGATTCAAACCGGAATCAGAAGCATCAGACCAACCAATCGAAGGAGAAACCCCATCATAAGCAGTACCAGACAATGTCACGACACCTGTTTGAAACCCTACGTAATTGTTATACCACTCGGCGCTCTCTTGCGCTGAGGCTATTGAGACTATCGATAACAATACAACCGCACATCCTATTCTAAAACTCATAACACCACCCCTAACACATCATATATTCAAAAAAAACTGACCCGATATAGCTCACCAAGGCATTGGCCTATCACACACCGTTATCAAATTACCACGCCAGTCAATTGAGCGACAGCACGTCCATAGATATGTCCGGCGCCATTTGCCAGTTTGGCGAGCGATCTTTATCAATTAGTGCAGCTCGCACACCTTCTTTAAAATCTGGCCAGGTTAAACACTGTTGAACTAACATTAAATCCGCATCAATCACCTGATCGAACGACGACAATCGTGCTCGCTCCAATTGCAGTAATGCAAGCTGCATACTGACAGGCGCGTTATAGGCTAAAGCTTTTTGCGTGGACTCCAACCATGCGTGATCCGATGCCATCACAGCACATGAGATCGCATCAACGGTACTACCATCAAAACACGATTCAATCAGACTGGCTTGCTGCATGAGTGATGAATTTTCAGCTGACTGAGCAAAGCGACTTAATACCTGATCAACACCATGATGAGGATCACCCCCCCAATGAGACTGAGTTAATTCAGTCAGCAACTGATCATAATCAGCCATGGATACTTTATGTGAGGACAACCCCAAGGCGAGGCAATCATCCGCATCCACTGCCAAACCCGTGACAGCCATCCAACGACCAAGATGATGCGGAAGTCGCGATAAGTGATAGGTCACACCGACATCCACAAAGAAACCAATTTTTGCTTCTGGCATGGCCAATTGCGTGGAATCAAACACGACGGGATGAGAACCGTGCAAAGAGATACCGACACCACCACCCATCGTTAACCCCGCCATTAATGCTACATAGGGCTTGGGATAATGGAATAAATAACGGTTAAGCTCATACTCAAGCTCAAAATAAGGATGCGGTACAACTTGCAAGACATCCTCATCATAATACAGCGCCTTTACGTCACCACCCGCACAAAACGCGCGTGCTGAATCACTATGAACAACCACACCTTGAATGGTTGAATCCTGCTCCCAACGTTCTAAGTGAATACGTATCTGATGCAGCATATCGAAAGTTAAGGCATTGAGCGCTGATGAACGGGACAGGGTAATGACACCGGTCTTAGACCCATGATCATTCGCTACTTCCTGACAGTGAATATCAACCATCACTGCACCTCCGCTTGTGTTGTACTGGCCTGTGGACGTTGAGGGACAGCACGTAATAATTGTTGCGTATACGCCTGTTGAGGTTGCGTCAAAATACTTTCTACCGAACCTTGCTCAACAGAACGCCCTTGGTGCATCACCATCACCGAATGTGCCATAGCAGCCACCACCGATAAATGATGTGTAATTAATACATAAGACACACCACGATGCGCTTGTATTTCCATGAGCAGTTGTAAAATTTGTTGCTGTATAGACACATCTAATGAACTGGTTGGCTCATCTAATATCAAACACGCAGGATGCAAGGCTAATGCACGTGCGATGCATAATCGTTGTCGCTCACCCCCTGAAAATTCATGCGGAAAAGCCCACTTCGCATCGAGTGGTAGCTTCACTTGCTCCAATAATTCATCGGCAAGAATCACTTGCTCACGATGCTTCATGGATCGATTTTGCACCAAGACCCCTTCCATCAGACAATCTAAAATACGCATGCGTGGGTTCAGTGCTGCATAAGGGTCTTGAAACACCATTTGCACGACAGAGGATGGTGAAAAATCCGCACCCAATGCATCACTCCAATGAATACGACCACCTTGATGATTTACTAAATTTACTAAAGCTTTTGCAACCGTGGTTTTTCCAGAGCCTGACTCGCCGACTATTGCTAAAGTTTGTCCTTGATTCAGACTAAAGCTCACCGACTCCACGGCTTTTACATAATCCACTGTGCGCTGCAACAATCCTTTTTTAATCGGAAAATACACACGCAGTTGATCGACCTCTAACAACCTCGCTTTATCTTGTAGAGTTTGTTGTGGCACCAAATCCGGTACGGCTTGTAATAATTGTTTTGAGTAATCATGCTGCGGTGCTTTAAAGAAAATCTGTGCAGATGCAGCCTCTTGCACTTGCCCCTGCTTTAACACAACAATCTCATCAGCTAATTGTGACACCACCGATAGATCATGACTGATAAACAATAAAGCCATCTGATGATGCTGTTGTAAGTCTTTTAATAAGGCAATCACTTGAGCCTGCACTGTTACATCTAAAGCCGTGGTTGGCTCATCGGCAATGAGCACAGAAGGTCGACAAGCCAAAGCCATCGCAATCATCGCACGCTGTCGCATACCCCCAGAAAGCTCATGAGGATAAGCTGATAAACAACGCTGAGGTTGTTTAAGACCCACCTCATCGAAGAGGGATAATGCACGCTGAGTTACTGCCTTCTTAGATAAGCGCTCATGTAAAAAGAGAATCTCAAATAATTGTTCAGCAATGGTTTTAACGGGGTTTAATGCCGTACTGGCATCTTGAAAAATCATACCAATTTGCGCACCACGGACGTGTCGCATACGTCGTTGTGAATAATTCAAGACATCTTGACCATTAAGCAACACGTGACTCTGTTGACTCACATACGCGGCTGAAGGTAATAACTGCATGGTGGTTAATGCTGTCATGGACTTTCCACTACCCGACTCACCGACCAAACCTAAGCATTGCCCGGCATGCACATCAAAACTCACTTGATCAACCACGCGCGAATAGGCATGGCGCTGCTTGATATCAATGCTTAACGACTTCACTTGTAAACACGGACTGTTGGTCATTGGCTTACCCTCGGATCCCAAGCATCACGTACTGCATCAGCAAAACAATTCGCTGACAACACCAAACCAAACATCATGATGAGTGCTGATATCAACGGCCACCACACCATGGGCTCACGTGCCATTTCCAAACGCGCACTGTTAATCATATTCCCCCAACTAAATGTGGTTGGATCAACACCCACTCCTACGTACGATAAAACGGCTTCTGCTAACACGAGTCCGCTGAAGTCCAACACAATGGTAATCATCACAATGTGCATCACATTCGGTAGGATATGACGACACAATAAACGCACTGAGCTCACACCCAATGTTTTAGAAACGGAAACATAATCCATGTGTTTTAACTTCATGGTTTCAGCACGTAATAAACGACACAACGTCGCCCAACTGGTTAAGCCCAAAATCAAACATAAAGCCAGCAATCGAATATCAGCACGCGCTTCCATTGTGGGAAACCAATCAGCATGTTGATGAATGGTGACTTGCAACACCAAAATAGTGGCCGAGATTAATAACACGCCTGGAATCGAACTTAAGGTGATATAACAATACTGAATAATATCATCGCACCATCCACCAAAATAACCTGCGCATAAGCCTAACATGAGCGCTAGCGGTAACATAAATAACGTGGTTAAGGTACCGATAACAATACCGGTACGAATACTCTTAATGGATTCATATAAAACATCTTGCCCAACTTGGGTGGTTCCCATTAAATGATAACCATCAGCCAATTGCCAGCCCATACAAGCCAGTACACTTAATAGTAATAGGGTTATCCAAACCGCTCGCCAAGCATACTCAGACTGACCGGACCAAACGGTTTTAATTGATTGCCATTGCGAGACACCTTGTCGAAAACCTTGAAGAAGATTCACTAAAAGATACAATCCCAGGACAACACCAATACCGATTGCAGCACCTCGCAGTAAACGCATCATGACGTCATGTGTTGGATACTTGGTGTTAACGACAGCCTCTAGAGGCGCATACCCTCTTACCGATTCACCCTTCGCATCTTGCCATGACGATAAAGTAAACGCTTGCTGGGATAAGGGCGATGAATAAGTACGCTCTGACTCTCTCATGGTTTTCGGCAATAGGTGATCCAATGCACTCACTGTACGTGTTTGGGTCACGCCGTGAGTGTCTGTAACAGTGGCTTGCCAGTGCAGTGAATCCAACAAACAGATACCCGCATAAAAGCACAATACGACAGCAGCCACCATACCGACACGATGAGAGGCCACCTTACGCCAAGGGGCTTGTAAATGTGGATGACGCCACACATGGACTGCATAGATCATGACTAACAAGACTAACCACCAAAGCAATCCATCACTGTACAACCACACCCAATGTGTTGGCATATTATTTCCCCAAACGCACGCGAGGATCGACCATCGCGTATGAAATATCGGTTAATATCAACCCCAAAATATAAAGCAGTGTTCCAATAAACACCATGGCACGCACTACACTGAAGTCTTGTTGCTGAATCGCATCAATGGTGTAACTACCTAACCCTGGAATACCAAAAAAAGATTCCATGATTAAACTGCCTAAAAACAGCGAGGGTATGATCACCACTACACCGGTCAAAATAGGTAACATGCCATTTTTTAGCACGTGACTGAATAACACACGCATTTCAGACAGGCCTTTAGCACGTGCTGTTCGTACATAGTCCTTTTGCATTTCCTCTAAAAAGATCGTGCGATACCATCGAACACCCATACCAATCCCGCTGATCACACCAATCAATACAGGCAACACTAAAAAACGCCACGCTTGAAGACCGCCTTGATAACCTGAGATAGGAACGAGCTGCAACCACTTCCCTAAAATGAACTGACCAATGATGATGTAAAACAGTCCTGAAATTGACATGAGTATCACACACCCAACCACACCCAGCGTGTCTAAGTACGTTCCACGAAATAAAACAATCAACAACGCTAAACTGATATTAATCATCAACCCGACTAATAACGTCGGCACGGCCAATGCCAAACTGGGCCACATACGCTGCCCAATATCGTGACCAATATCTCGCCCTTG
>DMFG01000028.1 GCA_003450655.1 Coxiellaceae bacterium
GAAACACTGGTAGATTAATAAGAGAAGCATATAGGCCTGCAAACCAGTTTTGCGGATTTTTCATCACCGTAAATATCACTCGAAAAAAAGCACTTAAATTAAAACGCTCAGCAAAAGAAGATGGCCGCTGTCCTTTTGGGTAATCCTTTAAAAAACAGAACATAAAGACAAAGAATACCGCACCAACTGCCGCATCAATCATAATGGTTTTAACAAAACCAAAATGCTGCACTAATTCTGACACTGGCGTTTGTGCAACCATCCCGCCAATCATAGCAAAGGTGATTGCTAACCCAACCACAAAAGCCATTTTTCTCGGAGGAAACCAGCGAGAAGCAACACGAACAACACCTAACAAACAAAATGCACCGGTTAAACCACACACAAATCGAGCAAGCGCTGCCTGAGTTACTGTCTCGGAAAACCCAAATAAGACCGTTGCAATAATCAATAAAAACATGGAAAGCAATAAAACACGTCGGGTTGAAAAATGATCTAATATCACACCGGCGGGGAATAACAACAATACATTACCATAAAAGTAACTCACCGCTATTCGCGAAAACCCCTGTACATCCGTTTGAAAATACTGATAAATCGTATCACTTAATGAATTCAACATATTGACTTGAATAAAGACAAAGAAAAAGAAAAAGGCAGCTGCAGAAACCACCAACCAAGGTTGAATGATCGCCCAAAAAGACCGTTGATCGCTCATGACACACTCCTCTAACTGTTAGAAACGCGGGGATTATACGGGAAGCTATGGACAAAAAACAGTCTAAATTACCGTAAAAATTTTACTTACTTTACAAGCGTTTGAGCAGATAGAAAGGTTTCATTCACCGAAATTGCTTCACCCGCATAAAAGTGTTTACGGCAAGTCGACACATAACTTTCATTGCCTCCAACAGCCACCTGCTCACCTTCGCGAATAACCTGCCCCTTAGCATTCAAACGTAAGATCATTGTCGCCTTACTGCCACAATGACAAATGGTTTTCAGCTCAATGAGCTCATCTGCCCAAGCCAACAAATATTGACTCCCTGGAAAAGCCTCACCTTGAAAGTCTGTTCGAATACCATACGCCAGAACAGGCAAATGGCAATGATCCACAACTTGACCCAACTGAAGCACATGATCCTTGGTTAAAAATTGAGCCTCATCGACAAGCACACATTGAATATTTGGATTGGACTCAATACGCCGAGTCACATCTTCAAAAATATTCAGCGCTGAGGTGATTAATAACGCATCAGCTTGTATCCCCAAACGCGAGGTCACCTTACCCTGACCAAAACGGTCATCCAGCTCAGGGGCATAAATTAATGTGTCCATCCCTCTTTCTTGATAGTTATGACTAGACTGTAACAAAGTTGTACTCTTTCCTGCATTCATAGCTGAATAATAAAAATGTAACTTTGCCACCAGAAACCCACCTTGTTGCTTAATACGAGCCATATGATAGATCAATCCTTGGGAGAATCAACCACACACAGCCCCAGAGAATTGATTATTATTGGCAATCCTAAAAACGCATTGATAGAATACAGGCCCCGATGAACGGAAACCTAAGCATGCTCAAATCTATCTTTCTTAGCTTCTCTCTCCTGCTGCCACTCTTAACACTAGGAGAAACGCTAATTGACAACGACAATCCTGACATAACAACCATAACCACAGCTGATGGTCCTGCTAAAGCGGCAGTTTTACACTGTCCTAATACTCAATCACTCACTTTTGATTCAGATACAAAGACCTGGTCCGCTCCTAACGACTTTAAAAGTTTCAACACGTCTTTTGTAAATACAGCTCAATCGTTCCTTGGCGCACAATGGACAGGAGCTGGTCTTGGTCAAATATTTTGCGTCTACTCTGGCCCTGATTCTGGCCCTGATATCGTCACACTGCCGATTGTTTTAGCCCACAACGTGATATCACGTGAACCCAAACCATCTGATGATAACTCATGGGGAAAGAAGCAAGCGAATCACTATAACTGCATTTCCAATGACCCCATTAAATGCCCATTCCTGGTTAGAGTTAAAGCACCTGAAAAAACTCTAGATGAAGAATTTAATTTGATTAAACCCGGATCCATCCCATCATCCGACTAAATTAACCCTACAGGACAACATCCATGAAACGACATCCTTTTATTCACTGCCTAGTTGGGATAGTCACAGCCTGCCTATTTCTGCTATCTTATAGCCTGTATTCAACTCTTATGCTCATAAGCTTTGCAATCGCCTATATTATACCTTTTACTTCACTACGATTGCGTGCACAACACCACTGTATGTCTCTCTTTCCACTATCTATGGCTGGCTTTTATACGATCATCCGAACTTTTAAACTCTGGCAATGGACACCACCACAAGAACCCGAACTAAAAAAAGATGGCTGGTACCTAGTAATAGCTAACCATACTTCATGGCTAGACATTCTAGTTACCAGTATCTTCTTTAGGTTCAAGATCCCGGCACTAAAGTTCTTTCTAAAAAAGGAATTACGCTGGGGACTCCCAGTAGCGGGACTAGCCTGCCAACTGGCAGGCTTTCCTTTTTTAGATCGCAGCTCCAATAAACGCACTAAAAACAAAACCCCCAAAGACATTCAAACCGCTCAAAATACCTGTCACAAACTTTTGAAAAACCCCTCAACACTGATCCTATTCCCAGAAGGCACCCGCTTTAACCACGACAAACAGTTAAGTCAGAAATCCCCTTATCAACACTTACTCAAACCCAAATCTGCCGGTATTGCGACTGTCATCAATGAAATGCATCATCGATTAGAAGGTATTATCGACCTTACCCTACACTATAATCCAGATAACATCTCAATTTGGGGGTTTTTATCCGGGAAACTCTCATCCATTGAACTTAACTATCGAGTTATTCCAATAACACCTGATCTATTAGGAGATTACCGAAGTGATCGCGACTACCGCCGCAGACTACAAGCCTGGCTCAATGATTGCTGGGACCAAAAAGATCATGCATTGAAAGGTATGAGTGATGAATAAATCACATTTAAGACTTGCTACTCGCGCAAGTCCTCTGGCGCTAGTACAGGCTAATGCCATTAAGCAACAGCTCATAACCAATCATCCTGAACTGACGATCACACTTATCCCTATGACGACTCAAGGTGACCAGCACCAAAACACCTCTCTGCAAGACCTTGGTGGAAAATCACTATTTGTTAAAACATTGCAAGATGCCATATTAAGAGAGGAAGCAGACTTTGCCGTACATTGCATTAAAGATATGTCGGTCTTTCCCTGTGATGGACTCACCCTCTCTGCTATCAGTGAACGAGCTCCTGCTAACGATGTTTTAATTAGCTCCAGTTTTCGCTCACTGGGCGAACTCCCTAAAAATGCCATCATTGGTACTGCCAGTCCAAGACGACACTGTCAGATAAAAGCATTTCGCCCCGACTGCACAGTCACACTATGTCGAGGCAATATTAATACTCGACTCAATCAACTCCACACCAATCAGTACGATGCCATTATTCTTGCTCATGCCGGGTTACTTCGCCTTGGAATCACGCAACCCCACATCATTCCACTGCCACTTGAATCTTTTATACCTGCCATTGGACAAGGTGCGCTTGGTATGGAATGCAGAACACAAGACACACAAACACAGAAATACCTCTCATCATTACACCACCCTAATACCGCAGTCTGTGTCAACACAGAACGATTCATAAACACACAATTAAACGGTGACTGCCACACCCCTATAGGAATTCATGCCGCACTAGACAATAACACGCTGCACATCCATGCAATGATAGGTGACATCAACAGCAACATACGCTTGCAGACTTCTCAATCAGGACCACAAGACAACGCTACTCAACTCGCTGAAACTGTCTCAAAAACACTCATTGACCTCGGCGCTCTCGACCTCATCCACAAACATCGACAAAACAACCAGAAAGGATAGTCCCCGTGTACTTTATTTACTGTTATGTGCCTGAATCGCACTTAGAACTGGTTAAACAAGCACTCTTTGATGCAGGAGCTGGTCAATTGGGTAACTATAACCAATGCTGTTGGCAAACAGAGGGCACTGGACAGTTTTGCCCAGACCAACCAGCAAAGCCTTTCATTGGCAATGCCGGAGAGCTTACCACTCTGACGGAATATAAAATTGAACTCGCCTGTCATGCTGACTATATTGATGCTGCCAGGGACGCACTGTTGCGTGCACATCCTTATGAAACACCCGCTTACAGCATCCACTCCATTAATACTTAATTATGTCTAATTCTAAACCATTAACTCACATCACAGTCATCAATTCACGACCCCTCCATCAAAGAGAAGATTTAACGCTACGCCTTCGTCAACTAGGGGCTACTGTTATTGAAGTTCCCTGCATTACCATTCAACATGAAAAAAAAACTATCCTGCAACAGCAAATATCTCAACTCAAAACTCCTCAACACTTAATTTTTGTCAGCGCCAATGCAGTTCACTCCCTTCTCCCTGAATACCAACCGCCAGCAGAAACACACATTATTGCTATTGGACCAGGCACTGCTGATGCCCTAAGTGCCTATGCTATCAAAGCTGATACCATACCAAATCACTACAGCAGCCAAGGCATCCTTGATTTACCGGAACTACAACAAGTTTGTGAGCAACGTATTATTATCAGTTGCGGATACCATTCGCGCCCGCAGCTCCAACATACTCTTGCACAACGTGGGGCAAACGTCGAATGCATTCAAAGCTATCGTCGAACACCTGCCAAACCAGCCTCACGAATTGTTGAAGAAACCATTAAAAAAACCGCCATTAACGCAATTATCGTAACTAGCCAAGTATCTCTTGATCAATTACCACAACAATTTCCATTACTAGGTCAACAGTGGGTCAAACAACAGCAACTACTTTTAATTACTCAAGAACAAGCTCAGCAAGCAAAAAAGGTCGGATTTACGTCTACCCCATGGATTGCGGGTCAAGCTGACATAAATAGTCTTATTGATTGCCTACTATATCACACCACGACCTGTCGTTAGACAAGCCTTCCATTCATGTTACACTAGCCAAAAAGTGCAGGAGCCCCAATGAATCAGCCTAAAAAAATTGTCAATCCATACAATAAATATATTTTCTCCACGAAGATCAGCTTAGTTGTTGCTATTGCCACCTTTGTGATAGCCATTGTTGCAATCATCATGACAGAGTACTCGCTCAAGAATCTAGATCAACTGCAAACACAACTACAACAGCACACTGACTCAATGCAAAACACCTTCTCTGCTAATCAGACAGTAGTTAAGCACCTCATGCACCAATCACAACAACAGGACAAACAAATTGACTTATTAAACGAGAGAATCACGCATCAATTTGAACACAGCGATCGACAATGGGTTGAACAAGCCCAACGACAGTTGCAGCTCACACAACTACTACTCACTACACAACTGAACACAACAACCAGTATCCAGCGCCTTACAACTGCACAAAAAGCACTCTCTCAACTCCCTTCTTCATTTTATGATGATGCTAATACAGCAATTAAAAATATTATTCATCAACTCAAAGACTCTAATACCATAAACGTCAATAACACCATTAGCATGATACAGTCACTAAGAGAGATGATCGGTAAAATTTCCTTTGTCCCAGAAAATCAAAATACATTCACAGCACCTACAACCCAAACCAACTCATCTTATTGGGATATGTCTAAAGATGTCATTAAGCAATTATTTACTGTGCACTACCACAGCACTCCTGTCTCACCTATCAAAAACAGCAATCAAGGTCGTCAGCTGCAGCAATACCTCTTGCTAAAAACATCTGAACTAGAGTGGGCTTTGCTTAATAATGATTATGCATTCTATCAAAATAATCTAAAGATCATTCAACAACAACTCCATAGCGTGGTAATGAATCAACACCAACAAGAGGCCATTAACCAACAGATTCAGTAACTACAAGCAATCACCTTCGGCTTTCCTAGAGCAAAAATTATATCTCAAATAGAAACTTTACTAACTACGCTATCAAGCCCACCCCAAAGCACCAAGCAACCCTCTACTAAACAATCGCCTACCGACCCAAAGAAGGCAGCACCAAAGCCCAAAACACCCAAGAAAATTACACCTGATAATCCGCTCCCTAGTGTCGAGGTATAAACACTATGAAAAAATTACTATTTGGCTTTATTCTTTTATTAATTGCTATTGGAATTGGCTACATCATTCAAAAAGACCCTGGGTATGTTTTGGTTTACTATAACCAATGGAGCGTATCCATGAGCTTATGGGTTGCCGTACTGACACTACTATTACTCTTTTTAATCATCTACTATGCTCTAAAGCTCATCCATCGCTTCTCCTTATTAAGAAGCAACTTCGGATATTGGTCATCGACAAGAAAACATAAAAAAGCTCTAGGACACATTGATCAAGGACTCTGTTACATCCTTAATGAAAACTGGGCTGCCGCAATAAACACATTCAACCAGTCTAAGAAAAATAGCCCAAACCCTTTGGTCAATGCCTACTTTTCAACCATTGCCTCACACCACGATAAAAATACTCAGCAACGTGATGATCACCTGAAAGTCATTATGCAATTATCCGATGACTACAAAATCCCTGCGCTCCTCTTAAAAGCACATTTACAAATTGGCGATCAGCAATGGCATGATGCGCTTAATACACTAGACTTCCTATTACAAGAAACACCTAAACACCCTGCAGTACTCCAAAAGTTACTCCTCGTACTTCAACATTTAGAACACTGGGAACGACTCAAAAATCTACTACCCAAAATAGAAAAGTTTGCTTCATTAGATAAAAAATCGCTATCTGCTGTGTATGAAAACTATTATTACCATTTACTAACTGAAAATAGCAGTGAATCATTAGCCTTACGCTGGAAATCGATCCCTTCTGCATATCAAAAGATTCCTCGCATTATTCGTGCTTATACCTTGATGCTTATCAAACAATCAGAAACCGAAGAAGCCCTATCACTCATTGAAAAATCTCTATCAAAAAACTGGGATCATGAGCTGATCACTATCTACGGACAAACACCGTCTACAGAAACAGCTGAACGCCTACTAACAGCAGAAAAATGGCTTAAAAATCATGACAATAACCCTGAACTATTACTCTGCTTAGGAAGACTATGCCTACGTGAAAAAATCTTGGGGAAAGCTGAAGAATACCTAAAACAAGCAAATAACATACAACCTACATCTCAAACACTCTTAGCGCTTTCAGAGCTCTCTGAATTAACAGGAAACCAACAACAAGCAATAGACTACTTAAAAGATTCCTTAACAATACAATGAGATAGCTCCCTCTACACCTAAGTTCACCTATTTTTGCTATAATAAGAATACATTCCAAATAGTGGAGGAAGGTGATGGGCTTAAATGAATTTGAAGAAACCTCACAATCTCAATGGCTTCAGTTGATTGTTAATGCAGAAAACTTGACAGGCTATCAACTACAACATGAGCTTAAAAATTACCTCTCACTCACGCTACAACACTACACCAGCGAACTGACTCTTCCCACCTCTATAATTGCACTATCATATATGGAAGCACTAAGCTTATCTGGAACTAAACAATCACATGAACTACGAAATATCGGTGATCAATGCTTGCTGCTCAGCGGCTTATTCCCTGAACGACTGTCTCGAAAGTCCATCTCACTTGACTATACCATTACGATAGGTCGACAGTCTTATTCACGCCTTGCAGATAAAAACTATGTAGAACAGTGGGACAGTGAACTCTTTTATTCACTACAAAATCACTTCATAGGGCTGGTCGATATCTTATACACCATGCGTCACACTCAGTGAAAACCTTGCCACTATACAAGTTTACTTTTATCCTGCCATCACCACAGCTTCTGCAAACCGATAACCGGCACCATGAACTGTTTGGATCTGCTTGTCCAACTGAAAGGGCTTGAGTCCGCGACGCAACCTACGAATATGAACATCAACTGTTCGCTCTTCAATCTCTGAGCCTTTACCCCAAATAGCATTTAATAAATCTTTTCGAGAAAAAATATTATTCGGATGCATGAAGAAATAACGAAATAAGTCGAATTCAATCTTTGCAAAACGAATGGTTTTCTCGTCAATGGTGACTGTTAATTGATGTTCATTAAAGCAAACTTCTAGCGCACTTAAATCTTGCTCAAGATTAGAACGACCATGGTGTGTGCAACGGCGAATCATTGCAACTAAATCCCTGGGAGAAAATGGACGTTGAATCTGATGACTAATCGCAACTTGCTGATAGTATGCTCGTGTTTCTAAAGGTAGCTGTTCGGGTAATACCAAAATCAAATGTAAAGCATCACCAAATTCACCTTGCGAGATGCGCCCCAACAACTGCTCCATCATGCTATGATCCCAAGCAGCATCTAATAACACCAAGTCGAAAGCTGTGCGTTGCATCATAGCGCAGGTATCGTCCAAAAGAGAAGACTCCTCTACAGCATAACCTTCTATTTCCAAAAGGTAACGCAACATAGTTCTTGATGCTTTATCTTGATTCGAAACCAGTATTTTTTCTAGCACAACTGACAACCTACTCTTAATTCAACCTACAATAAAAAATCTTCTGATTAACTGCCTTTCATAGCATCGAAAAACTCATCATTTTTCTTAGTTAACTTCATTTTATCAATCAAAAATACCGTAGCTTCAAGCTCATCCATAGGATGTAATATTTTTCGAAGAATCCACATCTTCTTCAGCTCATCCGCTTTTGTAATCAATTCTTCTCGTCGAGTACCAGAACGATTAATATTAATAGCAGGAAATACTCGGCGCTCAGCAATTCGGCGATCGAGGTGTAGCTCCATATTACCTGTTCCTTTGAACTCTTCAAAAATAACATCATCCATTTTAGAGCCTGTCTCAACCAAAGCAGTTGAGATGATGGTTAAACTACCGCCTTCTTCTATATTTCTAGCTGCTCCAAAAAAACGTTTAGGACGTTGAAGTGCATTAGCATCCACACCACCCGTTAGCACCTTACCAGAAGCAGGGCTGACCGTATTATATGCACGTGCCAATCGTGTAATTGAATCCAACAGAATAATAACGTCTTTCTTATGTTCAACCATACGACGTGCTTTTTCGATGACCATTTCTGCCACTTGAACATGTCGAGCCGCAGGCTCATCGAAGGTTGAAGCGAGCACTTCACCTTTCACTGAACGACGCATCTCTGTCACTTCTTCTGGACGTTCATCA
>DMFG01000005.1 GCA_003450655.1 Coxiellaceae bacterium
TGCTGTTATTTCTGTGGAATCGTGTCTCGGTAATGTATCGCTTATGTCCATGCGCCGCTGTGATTTCTTCTGTATCTATATGATTATTAACAATAATTTAATAAAAAATTGAACTGTTTATATTTTGTACTACAGTTAGCGTATGTGTAAAAGCACATTCTATAACTACTGGAGAGTATAATGGCAGCTAAACCACCTCATCACCATTCGTTAAATGCTCTACGACAACCGTTGTTATTATCCGGTTTAGTGTTTTATTTTGCGCATATCCTTCAGCAAGCACAGGCTAGCAATACATCGCTAGCGAGTGATCCTAAGATATCAGATCTTGATAATATTTCACTGCTTGATCTAGAGCATGATCAGAAGACCATCGATCAAGCTAACGCCAGTAATGATGACATGCCTTTACAGTCATTATCGCTATCCTCACAGGAGGTCCCTCCTGTGAGTCTTGTCAGTGATGATAAGGATCAGGTGAGCTTATCGAGTGAGGAAAGCACGGGTAAGGATGCGATTGATATACCAGAGTCAGGAGGTGTGAGTCCTTTATTGTTACTTGGTGGTGTAGCACTGATTGGTGGAGGTATTGCTTTATTGAGTGATGATAGTGGTGATAACAACTCTTCACAGATCGAGACCCCGGCGTTAACGGTGCGTCCGTTAACGGCATACGAAGGGCAGGGTGTAGCAAACATAGAATTTGAGCTATCACATGCGGCTAAACGTGATATTGAAATTGAGTTTTATGTAATAACCAGTGACTCAGCATTAGAAGGTTATGATGTTGAGCAAGCTGATGATGGTGTGCATACCGCGACAATAAAAGCCGGTGCGACTGAAGCAATTTATGAATTAGGTTTAATCGATAATGACTTTGCAGAAGAGGTTGAGTCTTTAAATCTATTAGTAACTGAGAGTGAACATTTTCTTAATGATCAAGGGCTAATGGAACTTTTCATTATCGATGATGACTTACGATATGACGCAGGTGATGTATACATCTCATCTAACTTTGTGGATTATGAGGTCGGAAGCTCAACAGAGGTATATGGATTAACATCCACAAGTTTATCGGAGATAGTTCTTAAGGAAGATGATACATCGACTAACACTGAATGGGTAACGGGTTTAAGCGCTGCGGCAGGCTTTGTCACCACAGAAACAAATGATGATGGCTACTTAGATTTTGCAATTGTTCAAAACACGAATGGTGTATCATCACTTGCTCTGTATGAATCATCTGTCTCTGAGGAGACAGATGCTGTGAGTTATGCATTAACAGATAGTATCGGTATCACCTCAGTTAACGCTGACTTAGTCAGCGCGATGGGTGTGGAGTGGGGTGATATTAATGGGGATAGTTTGAATGATTGTATCGTTGGTGATGCGGCTGGTCAGACTGTCGCACTTCTGGGTTCTGATGACGGTAGTTTACCTTCGACATGGACGAGTGTCTCGACTGCATCTAGTGGAGATAGGTCAGTAACTCGTTCAAATTTTGTCGTAAACGATCTTAATGGAGATGGCAGTGATGAGTTAGTATCAACTTATAGTGATGGATCAGTGTTTATGACTAGCTATCAGGAAGCTGCTGAAGGTAGTCCTGCAATGTTGAGTGATAGCGAATTAGTAGCAGCAGATGAGACTGCAGAATTGACTAATCCAGCGCTGACAAATGATATAGACGATCAGGTTGTCTATACCAGTGGTACAAATCAGCTATCAAGTCTGACTGTGGTTGACGGTGAAGTATCCAGCGAGGTTTTAGTGACCTTGAATGAGAATGACGTAATTGTTGCACCTTCAACCAGCGCTGATCTGGATGGTGACAATAGACCTGAACTACTAACTCCTTTAAGCAATGGCTTGGCAATAACACTAGAAAACGGCGAGACAATTGGTGCTGAAGATTATTTAGCATCAACTGTGGGTACTCTTACAGGTCCTGCGACTGCTATAGATGAGGTTGGCGGAACTAGTATTTTAATGCAAACATCAAGTGGTCTAGAGCTTTTTACTAGCAGTGAAAGCTCCCTTCCTCAAATGACATTAGCGATTGATGATTCATTAACAATGCCGATACTAACGGTTGCAGATGTTGAGGTTGGAGAGGCAGATGGTGTGGCAACGTTAACTTTTTTGTTAGATGCACCGGCGGAGCAACCAGTAGCTGTAAATTACATTACTAGCAATGGTAATGCTAATGCTATTAATGATTATGAATCAGCAGCGGATCAAGTGATCTTTGAGGCCGGTAAGTCATCAAAAACAGTGGAGATAGACGTCTTGTATTTTGCCACTTCTGAGGAGCAGGAATCTTTCACTGTCAATCTTTACAGCCCACAAGGATTGGAAATTGCGAATGATTCGGTTAGCGTATCAGTCATTGATTTTAAAGTTTTCTTTCTTGAAACTTTTTCGGATGAGCTCGCTTACTGGGAGGTAATTCCCAGTACGACAGCACAATCAACGGATTTGATAGGAGGATTTGCCACTTTCGAGTATGTTGATAGTGAGTGGGCTGGCGGAGGTTATTGGGGTTCAATTAATAATGTTGAAGTGCCTTCATTTTATTCTAGCGGTAATGGATATGCTCTTTATAATTCGGGGTATTACGGTGATGGTACTGCTTCTCAGTATTCAACCATGCAGACCCTCGAATCTATTTCTGTAGATGAAAATGTGCAAACTACTTTAGAATTTGAGGTATACTATGCTTGGTTTACATATGATAATCATGATGCCTCTATTTATGTCGTTATTAAAGACGCTGATGTTGAGCTCGTTGATTTGTCTGGCACGGATCACAGTGACGCCCTTGCCGCTATAACTGACACTATTAATTCTGATTCGATTACTGATGCAGTCTTATTTGATGCCAGCGGTGATGGTATTAGTGATACGGCTTTGTATAAGCTTTTTCCTGAAGTGGAAGCCAATCAGTGGGATGATTCTGACAATCCGATAAGATTCACAGTCGATTTACCTTTAGAGATCACTAATTCAGGTTCGATTGATCTTGCATATGTATGGCAGGGAGCACAGCCTTTCGGGATAGGTATTGATGATATAATTATTTATGAATCTGGAGACTATAACTTCGAACAACCTGCGTATGCAACAGAGGCTATTCTACGGAATAATAGTGATTCTGATATGGTGCATGTGCTTCGAGGTGATGTTGTACGGGATAGTGTCGATAGATCAACAGGTGGTTTTGAGGATGAAAATCAGGTTGTTGAATTAGAGGGTGATGTTAATGAGCTTGATCTATTCGGCTAAGCACAGATGATGGTGTCATTAAGGATGCTTGTCAGATGGCGAGTGGCTGGCTTGCTGTAAAAATCTCAAAGCAATGCTCATTACGGGGATCATGAGTAACAGGTTTCTTGAGATGACTAATACGAGTAATAATAAGATGCCCTGTTGAAAGAAGAGTATTAAGCCGATTAGCGTCATGCCTAATAATAAAAAAACAGCATCGGTGATACTGCGAGGTTTGAATTGATCGGGTTGAGGTAAGCTACAGGACATCATGATTGCACGATGTTTTGGTTTTAATGTCAAAAATAATAAGCTGAACGTACACACAATAGAAATCACTAGGAGTAGCCAAAGTGGACAAGCATGCATGATATGGCTCAGGGTATTCAGTGACGTTTGTGGTAATAACGTTAATAAGCTGAGTAATAACGGTAATAATAGTATTTGAAAGATGAGTTGACGAGGTGATAGGCCTCGGCCACGGTAAGCAAAGTAGGGCGACAAGAGAGCAATCATACCAACCCAACCGTATTGCATGAAAAGATTCCAGTAAGGTTGTAAGCCATCACGCAGTAGCCATTGAGTGGCGCTATCGGTTGTCATCGTGCTGGTTTGATTGGGCAATATTGCAGCTAAATAATAAATGATGAGAGTCAGTACAACTAAGCTGAGTCCAAGTATTATAAGGGTGGGTGTGGTTTGTTGGCATAGTTGATGCATGTATTTTTTGATATGGATGTTTTTAAAATAGATTATAGTGATAATCAATAAGATTAAGCTGATCAGTATGCTACGTGTGGGCATAGGTTGTCCTGTGTACTGGAGTAGCCACGCCGCACCTAATAGTGTGATGGTCATCAGGAATAAAATAAATACCAGTTGATTGCTACCTTGAAATGCCATGTTGATAGTTCGTGATGAACTCTCTTGATATTTACTTTTTTTAAAAAAACTTGGGCAGCAATCTATTGGATAAGTAACGGTTGTAGAGCGTTGATTATGTTGCTGTAAGGCAATGGCGATTAATGCAATAGCAGTCCATGGAAACAATCCATTGGGTAATGTAATGGTGCTCAATGAAAAAGAAAAAGGAAGACTAGAATGGGTGCCTATCTGTGGCTGCCATAGATTGATTGCCGAAGTGAGTGCGTAAAAGAGAATGATGCACAGCCCTTGGGGAAGTGCAATTGATCGAAAGATGCTGAGTTGTTGTTTGGCGGTTAAGGTGTGGTCATTAGGGGATGCGTGATGCGATAAAAATGTCCAAGTAAGAATGGCCAGAAGAATCCACTGACAGACTAATAGAGCAAAGGAAAATAGTTGTGGGATGATTAGGCCAATGATGCCGACGATAAAAGTTATTATCGTGATGCCCAATCCAAGGCGTGATTGTTTAAGCGTTTTCATAGCGATTGCGCGCCGAGAGAACTTTATAGGTGCGTTCTGAGATGAGTTTTTGAGAAAATTTTTCGTCAACATCAACCTGCATAGGTTGGCCAAACTCTTTGACTAAGTTTCTGGTTGTGGCTGTGATATTGTCAGGATCACTATCCAACAGGCGATCACGAATCGTTTCGTTAAACGCTAAGTATTCTCTTAGTGCGATGCGCTTGCCATCGACAGATGGAACCAGGCGTTGCCAGACAATGAGCCGCATGGTTTCAATAATATCAATCGTGCGCCCTAGGCGTTCTTCTTGAGGGAAGCTACCGACTAAGCGTCGGATAGTTTCTGCAACACCATTACTGTGAAGCGTGGTATAGACTGGATGTCCTGTGAGTGCGGCTTCAAGTACTGCGCTCATGGTTTCAGCATCACGTGCCTCACCGACTAAGATGAGCCGAGGTTTTCGACGTAATGCATTACGTACTCCACTAGCAAACGTGGGAAGATTACGTGGAATTTCAGATTGGCTAATGAGTGAAGTTGGAGTTTCAACGCTATCGTAGACAAATTCAATAGGTGATTCATAAGTAAGTATTTTACGATGACCTTCAGGGTCTTCTGCTAGTTCTTTAATCATTGCAGCTAATAGCGTTGATTTACCAGAGCCTGTTGCACCTGTGATGTAGACCACACCTTCATGAGGTGCAATAGCATCTGTGATGGCTTGAGGTAAGTTGAGTGAGGCTAACGATGGTGGGGCAGAGGGAATGGTACGAATCGTAATTTGAA
>DMFG01000038.1 GCA_003450655.1 Coxiellaceae bacterium
GCTTGGACAGAAGTGGGTGGTGAGCTATTAACGATTGAAGCACAGATGGTTCCTGGTAAAGGCAAGTCGCAATACACGGGGCATCTTGGAAATGTCATGCAAGAGTCGATTCATGCAGCATTAACGGTGGTTCGAAGTCGTGCGTCATCCTTAGGGATTGCCGATCAATATTTCCAAGAACATGATTGGCATGTTCATGTGCCAGAAGGCGCTACTCCCAAAGACGGTCCGAGTGCTGGTGTGGGTATGTGCACAGCTTTAGTGTCTTCTATTACAGGAATACCTGTTCGTTTTAATGTGGCAATGACAGGTGAAATTACTTTACGTGGTGAGGTATTACCGATTGGTGGACTCAAAGAGAAGCTACTGGCTGCTTTACGTGGTGGCATCACTGATGTCATTATTCCGCATGATAATCAGCGTGACCTTAAGGAAATCCCTAAGGCGGTATTGCAAAGCTTGACGATTCATCCAGTGCAGTGGATTGATGATGTGTTTGGGATTGCGCTGACTGCTATGCCAACACCACTCGAAAAACAGCCTTCATCATCTTCTTCATCACATCATGATGCACAAGGTGCGGCACGACATTAGTGATCATAAGGCAGGTAGTATGGATATAACCACGGATTTTGAGGCGTCCTCAACGTGTTATCGCACAGTTGTCACTGATCTATTAAAACAGTTAAAGCAGCGTGGATCAGACCAAGCAGAAATCCTCATCTCCGATGAAGCAGGGTATTCTATCGAGGTGCGTGATGGTGCGGTTGATACATTACAACATGAACATGATGTAGGTATTGATATTACCGTGTATCGTGATGGTTGTACGGCGAGCGTTTCTACAACGAGCTTATCTTCTACAGCCTTATCTGTTGCGATCGATAAAGTTATGAGTATGGTTCAGTTCACCGAAAAAGACCCTTATTTAGGCCTAGCTGATCCCAGTGTCCTTGCCTACAATTACCCCGACCTTGATCTATATCACCCGTGTGAATTAACCCCTGCCGATGCTATTGAGCAATTAGTTGCGTGTGATCGTACGCTTAGAGGAGAAGATCAACGTATTTTACCCGCAGAAGGCGTTGCTATGACCACCTACAACAGCTATCGCGTGTATGCTAATTCACACGATTTTTTAGGTGACTATCGTAGTAGTTATCATGACCTTGTGTGCAGCGCAGTGATTCGTGATGGTGATGATATGGAAACTTATGCGGATAGTACGTCCGCATGTCGTTGGGCTGATTTACAGGATCCACACACATTGGCAAAAACTGTGGCTGCAGAAGCAGCTTCACGTTTAGGGGCTCGCTCGCTACCCACTCAAACTTGCCCCGTATTGTTTTCACCCTCGATGTCTAAATCGTTATTACGCTCTTTTTTGCAGGCGATTAGCGGTTCAGCACAGTACCGGCAAACATCTTTTTTATCCGGGCAATTAGGCCACACTGTTTTTCCAGAATGGTTATCTATGGCGCAAGCTCCACATGCGTTGGCAAAGCCTTATAGTGCGCCATTTGATCATGATGGCGTGCGCACTGAGTCTCGCCATTATGTAGAAGACGGGGTGCTCACCTCTTATGTGTTAGATGCTTATGCCGCACGCAAATTGCAAATGGCACCAACGGGTAATAGTGGTGGTGTATTTAACTTATCAGTGAACTCTACTGGCCAAGATTTAGCTGAGCTATGCCGATTAATGGGTAAGGGCTTGTTGGTGACAGAGCTCATGGGGCAGGGAACTAATATTGTGTCTGGGAACTATTCCAGAGGTGCTGCCGGTTTTTGGGTGGAGCATGGAGAGATTCAATTCCCTGTGTCTGAAGTGACAATTGCAGGTAATCTTGCCAATATGTTTCAGCAGTTAGTGGCTGTTGGTTCTGATTGCGACTACCGTGGCCGTATCCATACAGGTTCTTTTTTAGTAGAGGCGATGACAATAGCTGGTTCTTAGCGATCTAATTGTGATGACTTTGGTGCTGTGTTATCAAGTCTGTACTGACTGATAATCGTTATGCTTTTTATGAGGCTCAAGGGTCTTGTCTTTGTTTAATGCTAGCGATCAACTGCTGAATCTTCTGCTGTGATTGCCAACCTACTATTTGCAATATGACACCTAACTCTGTTCGTACTGTAACTATATTAAGGATAGTGGTCTCATCTTTACAGGATGTTTGAGTTAACCATCCAGAGTTTTTTGACTTTGCTGAGGATTTTAATATTATAGCAAGTTGTTGCCCCTTAGCCATCGAAGTACTTTTTCTAAATACCTTGGTGGCTTCATCAGTTAACGTGACAACCGCGAGTAATTTATCATCGTCTGATTCATCGGTCATTACTATAAATGATTGGCTAGTTAACATGGGAGGCTGTATTAGACAAACCGGTTTGCCATCATAGGTTAATTCATGATGATGACATTGCTGAAATATGACTGAGAGGGTGTGCATACCCAGTAAAAAAACAATGAAGTTTCTGAAGATGGGCATGTGTTAGATGATGGTGATGAGCAGCCTGACAAGACAAAAAAGCATGATAAGATGAATATTGGTAAGCTACATTTATAGTAATAACATTAATAATGTCATTTAAATCACCTTATCCTTTTATGATTCTTTCTCCATTAATTTTATCCGGCGTAATCACTTTTGATTGTCGATAGAATAAAAATGCAGAGCGATGATTATTTGCTCATGGCGTATTGCTTACCAACAGGAACACACCATGTGGCTAGGTTGTTTCCTTCTTTATTTTCAACCCATTCGCATTGGATCAATCCCCACTGATTGCATCCCACAGTAGAATTATCTGCTGTATCGTAATTCATGCAAAATTCTTGATAAGATTGATTGCACTGAGCGGAAGAACTCAGGCCATAGCAATTAACTGGAGTTGTTAAGGCATTGGGTTGTGCTGCGTGAGCTCCGCCTATGATAGTTAAAATAAACATTGAACACATGGTGGTTATTGTAAAGCAAATTCTAGGTGTCATGGTGCTGCCCCTTTTTTTGTGTATAAGCTTATTTTAGTAGAAAATTTTACTAATTGTGTGGCTTTTGATTATTGATATTATAGTGTGTATTATCAATAACTTGAAAATCTTTTTTCTAAGGAAACGTATGGCTCAGGAATCCTCTGTACGAAGTAAGAAACCGCCCTTGTGGACGCTGATTTACTTATCCAGTTTGGTTCCTTTCTTTATTATGTTGCCAGAAACTGCAGTGCCTCAAATTAGTGAATGGTTTAAATTATCTATTGCATCAGGAGAGTGGGTGGTTTCTATCTGTAGCCTAGCTTATGGTTTTGGAGCTTTATGTTATGGTCCATTTTCAAAGAGTTTAGGTAAAAAGAAGACGTTGTTACTGTTCTTTTTTATGGGTTTGATAGGTTCGGCCCTCTGTGCTTGTAGTTTTATTTTGGTAAGTTTTCCTTTAAAGATTATTGGTCGTGCTTTATTGGGTTTTGGTGTGGGTTCTGGTCTAGTGATTAGTTTATTGATCTTAAATGAAGCCTATGAGCCACAGCGTGCTCGTCAACTCTATTCATGGGTTGTGCCATTTTTTTCATTCTCTCCCGCCGTAGCGTTGGCTGTTGGCGGAGGATTAGTCAATTGGCTGGGCATCTATAGCCTGTTTTTAATGACGTTAATACTAGTAGTTCTCGGTCTAATCATTATCTTGTCGATAGACTATCCGGAAGGTCAGTCACTTTCAAAGTTTCAGTTTTTTAATCTGATGCGAACTTATTGTTCTGAGATCTCTTCATGGCCGTTTATACGCATTACTGTGGTTGTGTCAGCTGCAATGAGCTCTCTTTATCTCTTTAACGGTGTCAGTACTCTCATTGCGGTTCATGAGATTGGAGTTTCTCCATCACGGTATGGAACCTATGTAATGTTACCTTCTCTCGGTTTATTCATGGGTGCTTACTGTAGTTTAGTTATGAATAGGAGTGCAGAGGCTATTCATATTATTAGGTATGGCATTGTCATATTATTAGTTATGTCTATGGCCATGTTGGCATTAGTCTTTTTTCTTAATTTTTCAATCCTATTTTTATTGGTTCCAGCTTTTGCGTTATTTGTTGGCGTAGCTATGGTTATTCCTAACGCATCCATGTTATTGCTGAATCAAACCTCTAATCCAGCAGTCGTCTCTTCGCTTTTTAATGCCGTGGGTTTGCTAGTCGCAAGTCTCATATTATCAGGGGCGTCGACATGGCTATCTGTTGGCCCTATTCTCTTACCTGTCGCTCTGCTGCTACTCGCTGTGATTGCGATGATAATGTGTTTTTTTTATCGGGCTGTACCATCTTAATGCTTAGAGTATTATATTTACCATGATGGTATTTTAATCAATAAATTGCCAGTCTATGGTTACCCCAAAGGCATTCTCAGTGTGAGTAATTGGATGCTCTTTGGCAGATATCGCTTGTAAGAGCGTATTATTCTGAGAGTATTTTCTGCTATAAAATCCGAGTGTTGCATTTCTATTAGATACTTTTGAGTCAGTAGTAATCCCAGAATTCATTGAGGTTCCGAGGTCGTATGAATATGTGGCTATAGCTCTATCTATAGGAAGTGGCAATAGAAAGCCGAATACTATAAACCAGATAATAGTCTTTGGGATATATTCATTAGTCGATAGCATAGTAAAACCTCGCTCTATGTCCTAATTGTAGTTTATGAATGCTGTGGTTTCAAAAAGCGAAAATTAATGATCATTTTATTAATGACTTGGCTTTATTATCATTCCAGAGAGAACTTTCAACTATAATAATATTATGAGTCACTAAAGGTAAATGAAATGAGTCGAAAT
>DMFG01000034.1 GCA_003450655.1 Coxiellaceae bacterium
CGTCAATACATTGACTGGACACCATTTTTTAAAGCTTGGTCTCTTGCTGGCTCATTTCCAAAACTCTTATCAGACGAAGTCATTGGAGATGCTGCCACTGACTTATTCAACGACGCGAACACCATGCTAGATACTCTCATTGATCGCTCACTGATTGAAGCTAAAGCCGTATTTGGTTTTTTTCCTGCTGAAACGATAGATGATGACATTATTGTCTATGCTGATGAGGCTCGCAAAACACCCATTGCGACCTTTTGTTGCATACGCCAACAAATGATTCGATCTAATGACAAAGCCAACTACTGTATTGCCGACTTTATCGCCCCTCAACAAGCCAATAAAAATGATCATATTGGTTTATTTGCGGTGACAGCAGGAAGTGGTATCAACCAACTCCTACACGACTATGAACAAAATAATGATAGCTACAATGTCATTCTCATCAAAGCGATTGCTGATCGACTTGCAGAAGCACTAGCGGAATATTTGCATGAGCAAGTACGTCAACAGCACTGGGGTTATGCGCCTGAGGAACGTTTGTCGAATCAAGAACTCATACAAGAAGCTTATCATGGTATACGCCCTGCTCCCGGCTACCCAGCCTGTCCTGACCATACGCATAAAACCCTGTTATTCAATCTACTCAACGCACAAGAGAAAACCGGCATGTCACTCACCGAAAGCTATGCCATGCTGCCTGCTGCATCAGTCTCTGGTTTCTACTTTTCTCACCCAGAAGCCTGTTATTTTGGGACAGGTAAAATAGGATTAGATCAGGTCACATCCATTGCAGAACGACAAAACATTTCGCTTGAACAAGCTGAAAAAAATCTCGCTCCTATCTTAAACTACACCCCAAAGAGCTCGTCAGCTAGTCAACCCCCTTCTGATAAAGTAACGGTACCAGCAGACTGATGTGACGTCACACCTAAGCGCTGCAAAATTGCCTGGACAGTTTGAGATTGATTAAGTGTATAGAAATGCAGATGTTGAACACCCATAGCTAATAACTGTTCACATAAATGTGTCACCACATCCAAACCTAACTGATACTGCGATGCCGTATCGCCAGAATAAGATTCCATCTGTTTAACTAACCAGCGAGGAATTTCCGCCTCACAACGCTTGGAAAAACGCTGTAACTTTTCAAAATCCATGATAGGCATAATGCCAGGAATAATTGGCATGGTAACACCCTGTTGTGTTGCTAAGGCTTGATAATGATAAAAGCTATCAGCATTAAAAAAATATTGCGTTAACGCACTGTTTGCACCGGCATCTTGCTTCAACTTTAAGGCATGAATATCAGCTAACATCGAGCTTGCCTCAGGATGAGACTCAGGATACGCGGCAACTCGAATACTAAAGGTATTGCTATAGCGCTTTTGTATAAAAGCGACTAAATCAGAAGCATAGGTCCACTCGGTTTGCCACAAGCCTACTCCTGAAGGACGATCGCCACGTAACACTACTAACTGTGTTACACCTATTGATTGATATTGATCCAACAATACTGATAATTCATCTGACGATGCAGCCATACAAGAAATATGTGGCACTACTGGCATACCCAATTGAGACTGTAGTTCTGCTACAGTTCTCGGTGTAGCTTCTTGTGTAGATCCTCCTGCTCCGAATGTCACTGAACAGAACTGAGGGCTAGCGACTTGTAGCTTTTGTGCGACCGCCCCAAGCTGGGTTAGTGCTGCGTCTGATTGTGGTGGAAAAAACTCAAAACTCAACGAAGGAACTGCCATATGAAACTCCTTTTTATTTGACAATATTTCAATACCTTACAGGCAAACTTCTAAAAAAATCAACTGGGAAAAAGTGCGTCCATAAATCTCAATCACTTTGACAAAAAATGACTAGTATTTACCACCTAAAAACCCTACAATAGCGGGTTTTTGGGCCGTTAAATAATTAACAAAGAGGTGAACTTGTGAGCTACAACGTATACGGCATAGGAAATGCCTTGCTCGATATTCAACTGGATGTGAATCATGAATTTCTAACGCAGAATGACCTACCAAAAGGTGTCATGACCTATGTCTCACAAGCACGACAAACAGACATCATTAACCTCGCAGGTCCTGATAGTGTTCGCCAAATATCATCTGGTGGTTCTGTAGCCAACAGCATGATTGTATTGCAATATTTTGGTGGAACAGGTTTTTTTAGCTGTAAAATTGCTCAAGATGAAGCCGGTACGCAATACCACAATGAATTAAAATCATCTGGCCTAGATACTAACTATGACCACCAAACTCGCCCTGAAGGTGAAACCGGTCGCTGCCTCGTTAAAATCACTCCAGATGCCGATCGCACCATGAGCACTAACCTTGGCATTAGTGAATCCCTTTCAGAGTCAGAATTACACCTTGATGCACTCAAGCAATCCACTTACCTCTACCTGGAAGGTTACTTAACGACTTCACCATTAGGGCATCAAGCTGCTCTCAAGGCCAAACGACTTGCTGAAGAAAATGGCGTTAAAACCGCTATTACCTTTTCAGACCCAGCCATTGTTTCACAGTTCAAAGCTCAATTTCATGAACTGATTGATAATGGTGTCGATCTGGTTTTTTGTAACGAAAGTGAAGCAAAAGAATTTACAGAGTGTGACACACTGACTGACGCAATAGAAAAATTAAAAACCATTGCAAAAACATTTGTGATCACCATCGGCCCTCGAGGCTCAATGGTCTATGATGGCAACGAACTCATTACAGTACCTGCAACCGAAGAAAAACCCATCGATACCGTTGGTGCTGGCGACATGTATGCAGGCGCGTTCCTTTATGGCATTACTAATGGCCTAAGCTGGCAAGAAGCAGGTCAACTAGCCAACCTAACTTCATCTAAGGTCGTTACCATCTATGGACCTCGCGTTAGTCAAGCTGACACTGTAGCTCTAAAGAAAGAACTACAAGAGATGAAAACAGCGCTATAATCCACATACCCCCCCCTTAAGAGCATGTTTATCGGTATACTTAAGGGGTTGCTAACACCCTGCACATAGACCGACCGTCACCATACTCAACCACCTCTTCCTGACAAACGTAGATATCTGGTAACGACAATAAAGCATAACGTGACTCGGAATATAAATAAGGAACTGTATCTGTCATCTGACTCATCACTTGACGCAGCGTATCCTGCGGAAATACTAAATCTAATACTGTATTAGACAATATCACTACAATAATTACCAAAAAACCAAACCCCTCAGGGAACAGCCGATCACAAGACAACTCCTTATTCGACATACCCGTCATCTTATCCATCGCTAATAAAACAGGTATCGAGCGAGCAACTAAACTGTGAAACGTCAACAATGAAATATCTAATACTTGACGAAACCTATGCCAACAAAAACTCTCTGGCCAGTTTTCTTGCCGCAAAGATCCAGGACTAGGCTTTGGAATTTCATTAGCCTTAATCAACATATGAGAAAAAAGATTTCCTAAAAAAACCAGCATAAATATACCTGAATCCATAGCCAAAGACTGAATATCTTGATGCACTTCAACCTCGTGATCCAAACAATGCTCATAAATAACAGCAATCACTAGAGCTACAAACTGGCTCATAGCAATTGAAAAACCAATTGTAGAAATAGCCATGGCAAAGGAGTACAGCACATCTTGAGTATTCAAGTAGCTTTGATCTAAGACAGTAAACAACACATCACACAAATAATGATAAAACTTACGAGCATAACCAAGCGCAGCATTACACCAACTATCTGATTCATCCGGCTGAACATCTGGCAATGAATATATTGATAAATAATACCGATTAGTTTGAGCGGTCCACTGAAAAAAAGAGGGTAACATTAACCGATAACCACCCATATCGTGATCTTGATAAAGCATAGGCTCACACCAAGCATGTTTCAATTGATGTAAAAAAACCGACATACGTTGATCCGCATCATTATTCCAAAACAGCGCACCCAAGGAACCTGACACCCAAGGAACAAACCATGTCCAATGATTCGACGACCCCATGTGGGCTAATGAAACAAAAGTCACCCAATATAATTTATAAAACTCGGATAACCGTAATATTGCAGCCAAAATATCTATCGCTTTGATATAAGAAGAGCTATTTGATAAACCATCCGTCAAGCTCTCTGATTTAGCCATCAATACAGTAGAAACCATACGACGATGCATGAAAGATAACGCTGCCAAAACAATCACAAAGGCAGAATCAACAAAAACCCATATACCAGCATGAATATGACTATCAGGGCTCACATCAATAAGCTTAGGGCTTGATAACGACCAAACACCCATAAAAGTTAACGAGAAAGACACTGACAAGATAGCATCATAAAAAAGCGGAGGCTTATCCTTGTAAGGTAAGCGTAACAGCCAAGCAATCGACTGCGTCAATGATGATAGACATGAGATCTCTTCTATCATCGACTGCAATGAGACTATCGATGAAACAGAACCCTCTCTTTCTTGTTGTGACAATAGCGGATTAAACACTTCATTATGAATTATTGAACCTACTTGGTTGAGAGAATAGTTCACAGTTGACAACCTATTCTGAATACGACAAGACAGCAACCAAGGCAAACAACCAGAATTAAAAACTATTGGTACACTAACAGGAATAGTGGGCTCACCATCATGATGAGGGCATTCACTATAAGGCAGATTATTACGTTCTTCATGTAACACTCACAACCCTCCAGAAAAAATCTCTCACCCAATCAAACCGTCAATCATCCCTGAAGAAAAATCTTAAACACCAAGAAGTATTATCGTGACTGCACATTCTGCAGATTGAATGTTCGAGTTTCAGGCATCTTAAATATAACCAATAGAATGCAACAAGATGCTACAACCAAATACCAGCAAGGCGCCAACGGTTGGCCAGTCAGGCTGATTAGATACGTCGAAATCAACGGCGTTGTACCACCAAACAAAGCATTCCCAATATTATAACCAAACGACACGCCACTGTAACGATGTTCAGTTGGAAAAAGCTCACTAATGGCTGTTATAAAAGGCGGAGTACATGCTGACACCATCAGCATCATTAACATCGCTGCACTGATCATTAAAACAAGACCATGAGAGCTAAGCATTAAAAACATCGGGTAACTTAATACGGCCAACGCGATCACACCCACTATAAGAACAGGCTTTCGACCCACACAATCAGACACCCAGCCCCAAAAAGGAGCGCTGTAAGCATACGCAAATGCAGCACAGCTAGTCACTATCATTGCGGTATGATCAGGAGTACCCATGATAGTGATTAAGTAATTGGGCAAAAAAGCTGCGTTGAGATAATAAGCAATACCTAAATAACCGGTTAGAAAAAAAACTATAGCTATTGCCCAAGGGTGTGATCGCAAGGCACCTCGCATTGGAGAATGATCGAGATGTTTCTCTTGTGACAATGCCTCAAACATCGGCGACTCATGCATGGTTGACTGAAATAATAAAGCAATAATCGTCAAAACCGCTCCTATCCAGTAAGGTATACGCCACCCGTAAACCAGCATCTGCTCGTGAGACAAATAATGAATCAGCAGTGTCGCCAATAAGGAACTCAGTAAAACACCGTTGCCTGAAATAAATGTAGCGATAGAGGTATACAACCCTCGATAACGTTGATCGGACTGTTCAATCAACATCACAATCACACCCGTCTGCTCTCCACCGACAGAAAATCCTTGCAACATTCGGGCAAGTAACAGTAAAACTGGCGCAGCTATGCCTATTTGCTGATAGGTGGGCAAACAGCTGGTCATCACAATAGAAATACCCATACAAACAACCGTCAGCATGATGGTTTTCTTTCGACCCAAACGATCACCTAATTGTCCAAAAACAATCCCACCAATCGGGCGCATCAAATAGCCTGCTGCGAAGATACCAAAGGTTTCAATGAGACTTGCCAAACCGTGCTGAGGGGGGAAAAATAACTCAGAGATATACGAAGCGATATAAATATAAATGGTGAAATCAAACCACTCAATCAATGTAGCAAAGGCTGCACTCATAATTGTTTTCATGGAAACCGCATGCGTATGAGTCATCCTGAATGATCTCCTAAGAATAAAAAAACAACGTACTGGAATGTCGCCATACATGCAAACTGATAGTTGCCGGCCATGCCACCTCTCAGTCTTTGGGCGAAAAAAAAGCCCACACAGTGAGCTTCTTTTTTTATAAGTGGCGCGCCCGGAAGGATTCGAAC
>DMFG01000135.1:0-7188 GCA_003450655.1 Coxiellaceae bacterium
ACCTATTGCCCTAGTTGTAACGCGTTTCTTGAGCTTCTACTTAACCTATTTTTACACCAAGCGCACCGGGGATCTCTGGATCACAGAAGATACAAAAACAGACTGCCACATTACCTTAAAACAGTGCTTTGCCGGTGTATTCTCACTGGAAGCATTGCTAGCAACACTCTCCATGATTGTGATGCATAGTGAAGGGGCGATCATCCTTTTACTCTTTGTTATGAGTTTATCCAATCCTATGCATGCCGAACCAACCATCATCTTTTTCTTTTTAATTTCACCCGTCGTGTTATCTAGCTTTAGCTGGGCACGACTACTCTATTTCGATTTCAAAAAACTTGAGTTTTTTCCACTCACTTCACTGTGCCAGCGGTTGTTGAACCGATCATTTAAGGCTTCTTTTCTAATGGGTTTTCTATTCTGGCTATTGGCTGTCATTATTGCATTAGTACTGTACCCTGCAGGAAAATCCTATCTTGGCATGTTACTTCCCTTCTTTCTGCTACGTTGCCCCATTGCCATTCTACAAATCCATGCATTCTCGATGCGACGTTATTGGGACGTTCTTATATCAGGTGCTCTAATTTTAGGATCTTTGTGGTCTATTACCACGCAACGGCTTTCAATTGATCATGTGCTCCATATAGTCATCGTACTCATGGCACTCAGTCTATTAAATCTACTCTTTTTCTCGACAACCTCAATACATTATCGCTCAAAGAATAAAACACCCAAAAACATCTATGATGGAATTAAAGCAATAAAAAGACTACAGCAAACAAACAACCGATATATATTGGCGGAGCTACAATTTAGTGGAACTCAAACTACATTTGATATCACTCAACTAACACGAATAGTTGCAAAAATAACCCAATCATCTGGCGTTACCTTACAACTGGATAAGTATCGCTGTCTATTCGCACTAAGATCACTTAATACAAAGACAAAACAACGACTACTGAAAGAAACCGCTGGTTGCTTGACCTCATTCAAGATTGTCGAACTTAATACGCTATTTGATGGCACTACCACCCCATCAGCGCCTCCCATTGCATCAATAGAATACCGCCTTGATGATAAAAATAAGACATTACCTACCAGAATGGATTATGGGGAGCTACAAAGGGCGCTTAGACAACTCGTTAAAACACCCCACGAGCCAGCAAAGACAAAGGCATGGTATGTCTCAATGCGTATTGACCATCAAGGCATCCAAGCATTTTATTTTCTATCAACCCGATATCGCAACCAACGGCGCATTCAGCAATGGCATCAGTACTGGGTAAATCAAAACATAAAAACATTATTGAACACGAAGAAAACGAAAAGACGTCAATCTTTATTTAGACTCAAACCCGAAGTTATATGAGCCTGATACTAAAAAATTACATTCCTAGTTCTAGGTCTTCAAAAAACCCAACAAATTGATCATAGTCGTCCGGATCATCATCAGAAGGATCACCTTCTTCAAAAGGTATTTGAGTATTTTTTTTAGAGCTCTCAGCATCTTCATTAGCCAGAATACTTAGAGAAAGATGACCTGATTTTCGGGTCACTGATAGATCACACAAACTAGATGATCGCTCCCCAGAAGCGTAACCAGAAGCATTATAAGTAGGAGACTTTACAAGACCCCTTGTAGTCAATCCATCTGACAAAGGCTTGTCTTCATATATAACTTGACATAGAAGAGAGACTGGTTTGAAAACCAGAGAGGATGGACTCTTTTGAGAACCCTCTATCTCATGAAGAACCTTTGCATCTTGACTGTGCATTTCCTCAGCAGTTTTATCCGACGCAGATAATAAATCATTACTCATCTCATCTTCAGAAAGGGTTGACGATAAATCTTCTTTACTTGCACCGGTGAAGTTGATTACAGGTTCATCTAGTATAGACGAACTAGGGGTTTGAAGAGGTGTTTTGAAAAATGTCAATGGAGATTGCCCAATATTACGTGGGCGTTTGTTCTCATTATTACCGATATGGTCATTAGGTCTTCGTTTAAGGGGCATCTTTTACCTGTCTTATGCTCATGGTTAATCGTATTCTTGAAATTAGATAGAAATGTCACCGAAAGGGCTATCACTCTGTTGATCACTCTCATCACTACTGCCTGTGCTGTAATAAAGATCTTCATCGTCTTCCATACTACTCAGTGACAAGTCACTTTCATCTGACACGTCAATTGATGAAATATTACAACCATCAAAGAGAGATACCTTAAGATTATCTAACCCTTTACTAAACAATGAATATGAAGCTATTAAAGACGGGGGATTGTTATCACTACCCTGATCCTGATGAGGCAAATATGCGAATTCTACTGCTCTCGTAAAATAGCAGCCCTTGTCATAACAATTAGAAAGAATCTCACTATCGGTCAAACGTTGCTCAGGTTCTTCATCCTCAAATAGTGGAAAAAAAGGTACCATATTAGGATCAATTTTTAAAAACAAAATGTTTAAGAATTTATCTATTTTATTGTAGTCTTTTTTGAATTTATTACTATTAAAACCATCGTGTTTTTTATAATTAGCAAGAAGTTTTGCCACTCTTTGAATCTGATCTAAATACTCAACCTCTAAACTCAAAGTATTACCCATTTTTACGCACCGCTGGTTGACTAAAGCCTTAACACAATAATTAATACAGCCAAATAGTATAAGACTATGATTACTGACAAATTAGAGCGGATAGTACGTCATCTGCCATCAATTTTCTCTTAAATTAATATTAAATTAACTATAAATAGAGTCCAAACAGTGACAGCATGACCAACAAATAGGCTACATATCAAAAAGCCTAGCGCACAATGGCTAGGCTTTACTCTGAAGAAACGAACTTTATTAGGTTATTAGCAACAAGAATTCACTCAACCACACAAATTAAAATAATAAATCCACTAAGGCCATTTAAATACCAGTGAAAAAGACATATCAGAAGGATCGACCTGACCGCTATCGGTAGGCTCCATCGGAAAATAATCTCTTGCTTTTCGAGTATCCATTTTATTACCCGCAAAAAAACCTACAATGCCTACATCAGCATTAGTGTTAAGTCTTTTCTGAAAACCTTTATCAGATCCAAGTGGGGATTTAGGCTTTTCGATTTTCCCCTGAGCATCAGCAAGAGCATATGGCCTTTGATCATCTATCAAGATAGCATTAGTGTGAGCTCCTTCCTGAAGACCACGAACAGGACTAAATGGGTATTTAGTCCTGTCGACTTTCCCCTGTGCACCGGCAAGCGCATCTAATCTTTGCTGAGCTAATGATATAGCGTCGTGGATATTCTTGATATTCACAGTATTTCTATTTTGATCACACTGGGTTACTGAAACTGGAGAAGGCGGCAATACATAATCTTCTAGGGTGATCAATAGATTTTCTACTGTCATTTCAAGTACGTTATCATAATGAAAGCACATTTCACTGTCATTTGGCTTCTGATCTTCATAGCCATCTATTGCGTCACAATCCATTCGGAAAATTAAATAGTCGTCATCTTCATAATCTACTTTACGTACAGGTATTACAAATTCTTCCACTGTTTTTTTTAATTTATTAACTAATTCCTCGCAGGATTTTAAACGTTGCTCTGGGATTTCTTTTAAGATATATCCACCACATTCACCAAAAGTTATCTCCTCACCGCAATATATTTCTTCGATATTCTTATGGGTGATTTTCACATCGCTTCTGATTTTTTCAAAACTATCAGACAGACTCTCAATTTTTAGGTAACTATCAAAGCTCATTCTCATCATCAACCTGATAAAATAGATAAATGGCATATACCATAGGTTTATTTCGAAATGTGATGATACATATTGATTATTAAAACAATATGAAGAACTGCTTAATCATTTCTTAAAGACCCTACAAAAATGATGTTTTTTTCTTAACTCACACTTAAATTGATTCACTTCAAAACAATCAATAGAACAATACCAATCAAAAGACATAATAATATACTGCAACTAACTGATAGTTTGACTATTTTTAATAAAATTTTGAATATATACCTATTCATTCGCTATAATGATAGCTAATGACTGACAGGAGAGACTCATGACCTTCGATTATAAGAAATACCAAATTCAAGGCGATAAAGAAAACAGCGAATTTTTCCAAGAATATCTACCTAAAATTTATGATTGGCGAACCAGCGTAGGACTCAATGAACTGATAGGACATGTGCGAGCACTAGTTATCCAAGTGGATTGTGAGCACGCTGTTGATTACATGAAAGAACTCTATCTCATGACGCCTTATCGATTTCTTGTTGGCTACATGAACTCCACACACAATATTTATATCTTAAAAAATACGGATGACACGCCATTATATTTGATTCTTGAACCTCTGCGTGTTGACTACACCGATGAAAGCACTCGCATGAACTCACTCTACCCCGTCAGTGCTAAACACCCTAACGCTCGCTATATCGGTGAAATTTTCCACTGTAGTGATCTTGATGAAACGGTAAAAATCATTCAATCACACGATATTCAGTTTCATACAGCTAACGAATCCATCAACGCTCTATTTGATGATAAACAGTTTAAATTTACTGTGCCTTCTGTGTATACACATAATCGATTTGCCTATACCAACGCGACCATGGACGACTTAGATAGTCTAGAGCTCGGTCAACGTTTCGAATTGGACGATGATGACCTTAAAAAACTCGACTCAGTGAATCAGTTTTACCATGCACAAGGCTTTAATGATCTGCTCTTAGGCGTTGACCATATGGCAACACGTGTCCTGAGTAGCTCCCGAGAATACGCCATTCTTGAGCTGATGACTTGCTCAAATTATTATTTTTGGGGCGCCTACAATATTGAAAGCATGAACTCATCCACTAATGTTAATCGCTGTCCAACCACTGACAATGATCGCCAATCACCCGCTAAAGTATTTACTGCCAACAATACACCTTTTTTCGTCAATGCGTTTCATGGCACACCGATGCCAACGGAGGATTTTGTCAGAAACTTAGGCCCGCGAATGCATCACATAGCTCATGAAGTCAAAGATGGCGATCATACGAGTGGGATGAAAAACGTTGACTATGTTGTCACAACAATGAAAGAACAAGGTATCCCCTTTCTAGCTCATGTCGTTGGAGAATGCACCGATTCCCCCGATCTAAAACAAATATTTTCCAAACGCTCAAAGTATTCGATGTTAATTACTGAATACGTTGAACGCTGCCATCACTTCGATGGATTTTTCACCAAAAATAACGTTGCTGCCTTAACAGAAGCAGCAGGTAAAGATGAAAATATTTCAGAACATGGGCATGTGTTTGACTAGACTGCTGGTAGTGACAAGAGGCTCGGTCATTTTTCAATGTGCATAACAGACTCATGAGCCTCATCAACCCTCTTTAAGTTCACTCAATACACTACCATCAACCGTCATCTCTTTTTGCTACTGAGCATCACCAAGCAACTTGAGCTACACATTAAGGTTAGATATATAAATCATCATTACAGGACACCCCATTTAGGTACGGTGTGTCATTAAAAAAATCATATTTATAGTTAATGAACCTTTTAATGCTCGCCAGGCTCTACTCACCAACACTCAATATGACACGCAGAACGAAGCACTACTGATCTTCCATAGACAATTTAGAGGTTTTTATCTATCATAAGGCATCAAAAATATAAGGAAATACTCTCATGGCAGCTTTATTTGCATTTATTATTAGCTATCTATTGGGCTCATTATCATCTGCTGTTATTACAGCACGCATTTTCAAATTCCCCGACCCTCGTACCGAAGGCTCTGGTAACGCAGGAGCAACTAACGTGCTAAGAACAGCCGGTAAAAAGCCAGCACTATATGCTGTTATTGGCGACATCCTAAAAGGATTTGTTGCAGTTATCATTGGACGCTTACTAGGACTTGAAGGAGCTATGCTTGGTCTGATCGCCTTTGTTGCTGTCATTGGTCATATCTTTCCGATCTTCTTTGGTTTCAAAGGCGGAAAAGGTGTAGCAACCGCTGTTGGTAGCCTATTGGGCCTAAGCGTTATCATGGGTATCAGCACTGCTGTCATTTGGATAGTGGTCGCTTATGTCACTCGCTACGCCTCTTTAGCATCTTTGATCGCAATTGCAGCCGGCGCCCTTTTTACACTAATTTTTCATCATCCAGCATACTTTTTCCCCATACTACTCACTGTTGGGGTTATCACTTGGAAACATAAAGACAACATTGATCGCTTAAAACAAGGCACTGAATCTAAAATTAAGTTTTAAAAACCATCACTCAGCGCACTGCACAGGTGGAGACAAATCACATAAAGGCCAGCGTGCTTTAGGCTGAAGCGATAAGCCATCACGCTGACCTTGAGATAAACGTAGATACCCCGTATAAGCAATCATCGCGCCGTTATCCGTACAATATTCATGTCGAGGAAAGTAAACACTGGCATTGTCTTCATGGCATAAACTACCTAGCTGCTTGCGCAATGTTTCATTAGCACTCACACCTCCTGCTACTACCAGTTTTTTTGCACCCGTTTGCTGTAATGCACGACGACACTTAATGACCAACGTATCAACAATGGCCTGCTCAAACTCATAAGCAAGATCTGCCTGTGTTTGCTGATCCGATGAAGCTGTTTGAGACACTTGCATCACTCGTGTTTTCAAACCACTGAAACTAAAATCTAACCCTGGACGGTTGACCATAGGGCGAGGTAAGTCAAAAACACCAGGTCGACCTTGTGTTGCTAACTGAGCCAAAGCCGGACCACCAGGATAGGGTAAGCCTAATAATTTTGCAGTCTTATCAAAGGCCTCACCGACCGCATCGTCTAATGTTTCACCCAATAAACGATATTGACCCAACCCCTTCACTTCAGCTAACAACGTGTGCCCCCCCGAAACAATCAAGGTCACAAAAGGATATGTTGGAGGGTTATCTTCTAACATCACTGCCATTAAATGCGCTTCAATATGATGCACCCCTAACGCTGGAACACCCCAGGAAAAAGCTAAGCTTCGACCTACTGAGGCACCGACCATCAAGGCACCCATCAATCCAGGCCCACGTGTGTAAGCCACACCTGTCATATCAGATGGTTTACGCTGAGACTCACTCATAACCTGTTGAATTAAAGGCATAATCATCCGGACATGATCACGTGATGCTAGTTCGGGTC
>DMFG01000135.1:7515-11333 GCA_003450655.1 Coxiellaceae bacterium
ACCCGCCGTAACGAGCATGAAGCGGAATTTGACTGTATATCTGATGCGCGACTAAACCGTGATGCGCATCATAAATAGCAACAGCGGTCTCATCACAGGAGGTCTCGATACCTAGAACTGACATAAGGATCTCTTTTTTCAATTGCAGCCTACTGCCGCCATGATACAATGGCCAACTTAAATTACTAGTGCTTTATTGACTAAGGATACTTCATGAGCCAATTAATCCTCATTCGACACGGACAATCACTCTGGAATCAAGCCAACCTATTTACGGGGTGGGTCAACATCCCCCTTTCACAACAAGGCTATGAAGAAGCACAACGCGCAGGCCAACAACTTGCACAAGAACCTATTGATAAAATTTACACGTCGACCCTATTACGCGCTCAACAAACAGCTACTCTCATCATGCAAGCTCATCACTCTCAACGCATCCCAACATTACTGAGCAACGACCCAGCCGGAGAACATAGCCACTGGGATCAACTGCACTCTAAACCCACTGAACAACTCTGCATAGCTATGCATACATGCTGGCAACTGAATGAACGATACTATGGTGACCTTCAAGGCATGAACAAGGATGAAGCCCGCGAAACTTTTGGTGCTGATCAAGTTCACATTTGGCGACGCAGTTTTGACATCCCCCCACCTAACGGGGAAAGCCTAGAAATGACAGCGGCTCGCACTATCCCTTTTTTCAAAGATAGCATTTTGCCTGATCTTCGCGATGGAAAAAATATTTTAATCAGCGCTCACGGTAACTCTTTGCGATCTATTGTTATGGAATTAGAGCAACTTAGCAAAGAAGCGGTTTTATCCTTAGAAATCGCAACGGGTGATCCGATTAAATATCAGTTTGAAAGCGAACAATTTACTCGAGTCAGTGTGTAAATATTACCAAGTGATCGATTGACGACTCGCAATACTTTTTGCGAGACACAACAACAAGACAATTATCACACAAGCAAATACACTCAATAAAGGAAAGGTAATAAAGCCCAACCATTTAAAGTGAATAACGCTGCAATCACCACCCACACTGCATATATTAATGGGTGAAAAACCTGGAATCATTTGCTCTAGATACTGATATATAGCGAACACGCACCCTATAATTGGCAAACCAATGGCATATCGCACCACATGGATATCACCATTAAAAGCACCAATACCCAGAATCAAGACCAATGGAAATAAACACACACGTTGATACCAGCATAAATGACACACGGACATCCCTACCACTTCACTGCTATACAACGAAAACAACATAGCAAATAAAGCGACTAACCAAGCAATAAATAAAAACCAATGAGCACCTTGAGCATTCGACTTCATACGCCCTCCTTCTGCTTCCGTATATATTGAATCGTTTCTTTAATGTGTTGCTGAGTGAGAGGGCGGACTAGAACGCCATTAATATACACGGCTGGTGTCGATAAAGAGCCCCCCATAATATCAACACCCTGCTGGGTATTATCTATAATTTCCGTCACCATTTGAGGGTTCATCAAACAAGTCGAGAACTGATCATGACTAATACCCTTAATCTGACTAGACCACTGTAGTAATTTCGCCGTGTTTGCCCAATTAGACATTTCATCGCCTTGATTATGAAACAAGAGATCTGCAAAGACGAAAAATTGCTGAGGGTCTTGTTTGTAGATACAGCGTGATGCAACTGCCGCTTGCATGGAGTTAGGTAAAAAGGACACCGAGATAGCCGTGTAGCTTGCCTGACCAGTTTTGACATATTCTTTCACTAACCATGGCAATAATTGAAGATCAAAAAAACGGCAATTCACGCATTTAAAATCTTCAAATGACACGACCTGAATGGGCGCATTTTTATCCCCCATTGTGGGTTGATCACTAATATCAATAGAAACTGCCTGGGGAAATTTCTGAGTAGGAGCAACACCTGCTGGCAACCAATGAGGTTTTTTCCAGGCCAATAGCACCGCTAATAAAACACACACAATCACTACCAGCATGATAATTTTCATCGTCTTGCCTTGAGCCATAACTTTTCCTCGAATTAGTATCACGAGGTATTGTATCGACCCTATCAGCCATTAATCAAGTAAGTGACTGTTTTTTATTGCGTCTTGATATTTAGCCCCCTATCATAAAGCACAATCACTCAGCAGAATATGATAGTGATTTAAAATACAACCACAAGGAGTGCGACCATGTCACATTATCTATTTGGAGAGTTTCTTGGCACATTGATCTTAATTATATTTGGTGGCGGTGTAGTTGCGAATGCTGTACTGAGTAAAAGCAAAGGTGAAGGAAGCGGGTGGATCGTCATAACAACCGGCTGGTTTGTTGCTGTTTGCTTAGGTGTATTTGTTGCACGCTCCGCAGGATCAGAAGGCGCTGAAATCAACCCTGCTGTTACGATAGCAAAATACTTTCTCGGGTTTTGGCCTTTTACCACAGTAATTAAGATCATCATGGCACAAACATTGGGGGCTTTCTGTGGCGCCATTATTGTTTGGCTAGTCTACTATCCTCACTGGGAAATAACACATGACTCAGCATTAAAGAGACAAGTCTTTTGCACTCAACCATCGATTCGTCATACACCCTCAAACTTCTTTTGTGAGTTTATCGGGACTGTGCTTCTGGTGTTCTGTGTAGGAGCTATTTTTGGCCACTCACACGTTCATCACCCCGCTAGTGGCCTAGGACCATATTTAGTGGGGGTGATTGTTTGGGGAATTGGATTATCACTGGGCGGACCAACAGGCTACGCCATAAATCCCGCAAGGGACCTCGGACCTCGGCTAGCACATATGATTCTACCTATCGCAGGCAAAGGTGATTCCGACTGGGGATATGCGTGGATTCCTGTCATAGCGCCACTTTTAGGAGGGGTTATAGGTGGGCTAGCATGGCGATCAGTATTTGGACTTTAATGGACATTCAACTGCTATCCATAAAAAAATCAACCTTGCACTATCAGGCGAACCTGACATTTTATGTATTAGATAACTGCAGCCCACTTTTTGAAACATGCCCAATCTGAGAAAAGGCAGATAGAATTTGTGTAACACGTTCTACAATTAATGGCGTATGGGATGAAAACAGCTGACCAAATCGACTTTTATGCTGTCGCAACGGCTTAAGGATGTCATCCTCTTTGCCGATATGCAGTTGAAATTCCGACTCCTGCCCCACTATTAGCAAATAACGCTTATTCTGATATGTATTAATTAATTTATCGCAAGCATCATATTTTTCCTTCTCAGAAGGCAGCCCAGTTGCATAGTTTTTTTGACGGATAACCTGGCCAAGATCAAAGATGAGTTGATCAATCTGGTGAAGTGCTTGTTCATTTGCGATTAACTGATCAATGGCAGCCTCATACTGGGGAATCAGTAACTTCGTATCATGAGAGTCCACTACCTCAGAAGAAAATTGCAGCGATGAACTGTCTAACTGAGAAACAGCTGGTGTCAATATATCATGAAGCTCTTTCCAGGCGAGATTCACCTGGTATAACAACCCATGCTTGTCAATGACCTTAAATTGCTTCAATGCTAGAGACAACGGTGTAAAAACATGCTGAAGTAAGTGTGCCTTTTCTTCTAAACATACTACTTCAGTGCGTTTTCGCAGCACCTCCATCAACGCCGCTATGTGTTTAATACAAGATTCGTCAGAGACATCCGTATGTTAAAGAGGTGTTGCATTTATGACTTGAATTCGTGGTTTTAGCGGGTTTGTCGCCAACTTGGTTAGTCTTTGGGATTTTCTACGACTGTTTCTTTTGACTTTGGAGCTGATTTTTTAACAGCAGATTT
>DMFG01000011.1 GCA_003450655.1 Coxiellaceae bacterium
AAGTTAAATGATTTAGCTAGGGTGTAGTTGCTGTGACGCTCACTAATATTTTATTTTTAGGTGAAGTAAACCAGGCACCAAACCCAACTCAATAAACGCAACTATTACGCTAGCCAATCAATACACGACAGGATGAGCAGTAGTGGTTTTTTCAGCCGTCCTTCTAGATAAAACATCCCTTTTATTTTTAATCATCCACCAACATGGCGTTAACAAATCCTAAAAATAAAGGGTGAGCATCACGAGGATTAGAAGTAAACTCTGGATGGAACTGACAGGCAATGTACCAAGGATGATCTGGTATCTCGACCACCTCAACCAACTGTCCATCAACTGATTGACCAGAAACACGCAATCCTGCTGCCTCTATCGATTCGACGTAAGCCGGATTAACCTCATAACGATGACGATGTCGCTCAGTAATTTTTTCAGAACCATACAACTCAGCAGCCATAGAACCAGGCTTTAGATGACACATTTGAGCGCCTAAACGCATTGTCCCACCAACATCTTGATCTTTATCACGCAGCTCCTTTTCACCAGATTGATTCACCCATTCATTAGCCATGGCAATCACAGGATGTAATACCTTTTCATCAAACTCGGTGCTATTCGCTTCTTTCATCGCTAGGCAATGACGTGCAAATTCAATCACTGCAATCTGTAAGCCTAAACAAATTCCTAAAAAGGGCACGTTATTTTCTCGTGCGTATTGCGCAGCCATCACCTTGCCTTCAACGCCACGCACACCAAAACCACCAGGAACTAAAATACCATCGGCATGCTCTAATAAAGTAACGCCCTCTTGCTCCAACGCCTCTGAATCAACATATTTTATATTCACCTTGGTTTGAGTATGAATACCGGCATGAATCAAGGCTTCATTCAGTGATTTATAAGCATCTGCATAATCAATGTACTTACCAACCATGATTAAAGTGACTGATTGCTTTGGATGCTTATGCCAGTCAACCACCTGCTGCCATTCGGATAAATTAGCTGATGAACACTCTAACTGTAATTTCTTCCCTATACGTTCACCCATCCCTTGTTGCTGTAATAATAAAGGGATTTCATAAATGCTACTCACATCTTGCAAAGAAAAAACATCATCGATGGCGACATTGGTAAACAAGGCAATTTTCTTGCGGCATTCATCGGATAATTCATCTTGCGATCGACACGCCAAAACATCTGGCTGTATACCAATCGAACGCAGCTCTTTGACAGAATGTTGTGTTGGTTTGGTTTTAATCTCACCAGAAACTGCAATATAAGGTACTAATGTTAAATGAACAAACAGCGTGTGCTCCGCACCTCGCTCTATGCGTAATTGACGAATAGCTTCAAGATAAGGCAGTGACTCAATATCACCGACTGTACCGCCAATTTCAATTAAAGCAACATCAGCGCCTTTAGAACCTTCTGCAATCTTGGCTTTAATGGCATCCGTGATGTGTGGAATAACTTGAACCGTCGCACCTAAATACTCACCCCGACGCTCTTTACGAATCACCTCAGCATACACCTGCCCCGTGGTAAAATTATTCTTACGTGTCATTTTTGTACGAACAAAGCGTTCATAATGACCCAAATCTAAATCGGTTTCGGTACCATCATCAGTAACAAATACCTCACCGTGCTGAAAAGGGCTCATGGTACCGGGATCAACATTAATATAGGGATCCAATTTCATCATAGTCACACTCAGATTTTGTGACTCTAAAATCGCCCCTAAGGATGCAGAAGTAATACCCTTCCCTAAAGAAGACACCACGCCGCCCGTAATAAAAATGTATTTTGTCATAGGAATCCCGCTTTACTAATAATCAACTAAAAACGGGAGTCAAGTATACTGAAAAAAACTCATCAACCCAACTAGAATCGGGTCATAATATCTTAAGAATACCTTATCTTAACCAGACTCTCGCATCGATCACATCCTGACCAATTTGTGCCACTAAGTCATCCACTGAATCAAAGTTTAATTCTTCTCGTAACTGGTGCAAAAACTCCACCCTCAAATACTCACCATAGATCTCTCGATTAAAATCTAAGATAAACACTTCCAATAAAGGCTGCTCAACCTTAAAAACTGGACGATAACCAATACTAGCAACACCATGAGCCACAAACCCCGGGCCATGCACACGCACCACAAACACCCCCGTTAAGGGTGAGAGCGTGCGATACAACGGGATATTTGCCGTTGGAAATCCCCATGCTCGCCCACGTTGATCCCCCCGAATGACAGGGCCATACAAACTGTAAGCACGCCCCATCAACTGTTGAGCTTCTGCTAAATCACCCTGACTCAATAACTGTCGCACCTGAGTACTACTGACTCGCATACCTTGAACTGTCATTGATGGAATCTGATGCACCTGAAAACCATACTGCTCACCTAAAGAAGCTAATAAAGCATAATCACCTTGACGCGAAGCTCCAAAACGAAAATCATCACCGATGATGACAGCCTTGACATTCAGTCGATCGACTAAAATCTGATTAACAAAATCTATGGCAGGCATAGTGGCCATTGCACGGTTAAATCGCAAACAAATCAAAAAATCTAACGCATAAGGCTGCAATGCCAACCACTTTTCACGCAGTCGCATTAATCGCACCTGACTTTCACCCCCTGAAAAATAATCTTTAGGATGAGGTTGAAACGTCAACAAGACCGAAGGTACTCTCTCTTGCTTTGCTAGAGTAATAGCCTCTTGCAGTAATTGCTGATGTGCCAAATGCAAGCCATCAAAACTGCCCAATGTCACTACCGAACCGCGCTTAAAAAAAGATTGTGTTTTATAGGGGATACTCCGTAGAACTTT
>DMFG01000132.1 GCA_003450655.1 Coxiellaceae bacterium
TTCAGGTGGCTGGACGTTCGGGGCGCGAGAAGGCAGGGCGAGTGCTCATACAAACTCATCATCCAGAGCATCCGTTATTACACACCTTGTTAACCTCGGGGTATCCAGAGTTTGCTAGGGCGTTGACAGAAGAGCGAGCCCAGGTAGGCTTGCCGCCACATTCTCATCAAGTGATTGTCAGGGCAGAAGCCAAAGATGCTCATCATGCACAAGCATTTTTACAAGACATGGTGACAGCTGGACTATCCATTGGGCGGAATTTGTCCGTATTTGGTCCCATTTCAGCAGCAATGGCTAAGCGAGCGAATCGTTATCGTTATCAAATTATTTTGCAGTCTTCCCAGCGTAGTGTGTTACAGCAGGGTGTGGTGCGTTGTGTTCAAGTGGGAGCTCAGCATCCACTAAAGGGGAGATGTCAGTGGTATGTTGATGTGGACCCGTTGGAGACCATTTAGGATGGGGATAGTTTATTATGCTTTGATTGATTTTTGTCAAAATATCATGGGTTTGATGGTATAATGATGGTCATGATTTAAGGGTGCTGGGTCTTCATGAATCGATATCAGATAATAATATCAGTGACTCTAGGGTTGAGTGCTGGGCAATTAGCATTAGCCAGTGTGGTATTACCTGAGCCAGCTGAAGTTATCGCTAGTACCGCTATACCTGCAGATATTATCCCTGTGTCAATCGATAGTAATAAGAACGCGAGTCGATCTTCGATTCATGTTCCAGTCATGGTTGAGAAGAATTCAACAGGAAAGTATTTGAGTATTGATGATGCGATACTATTAGCATTGAGAAATAATCCGAATGTCTTTAGCGCTCAATTAACTCGCGTGATGGATAAGTATAACTTAGAGATTGCTAACAATGCCTTTCAGCCGCATTATTCGTTAAATTTTAATCAGACCTATCAAAACAATCAGCAGTCGATTTATGAGGTTTCTCCTACGGTAGGCTTGGATACTACTATGGGAACGTCATTCTCAGTGAATAATACAAATGACATGTCCGGTGATCAGCAGACTAACTTAAACATTTCTCAACATTTATTAAAAGGATTTGGAGCGGTTAATAATGTCAATTATTTAAATGCACTAGATAATGAAAAAACGGCTAAGCTTAGTTATCAATCCTCGATCACCAATGTTGTTATGTCAGTCATATCCGATTACCGTAGTTTAGTGAGTGCGGAATTGAATTTAATCATAGACCAAAAAAACTTAAAGGCTACAGAAAAGTCAACTCAAGATGATGAGTTGCGTTATAAGGCAGGTAAGTTAGCAAAAAGTGAGTTGATTCAACAGCAAGCTACTTTGGCATCGGCTAAGTTAAGTTATCAATCCCAGTTAAATTCAGTTCAAACAACGTATCAAAACTTTTTGAGTCAGTTAGGAGTTTCACCTTGGGCTAAGTTTACTGTTGATAAATCCGTTTCCTTGCCAGAAGTTAAGCTTCCTTCTTTAGAGCAATGTGTGCAATTAGCTTTTAAAAATAATGTTGATTATCAGCGTGAGGTGATTGAGTTAGAGGAAACTCATCGTAGTGTATTGACAGCAAAAAATAATATGAAGTGGACGTTAGATGTAAACCTGCAACAGGAGTTAGAGGCAACCGAAGGAACATCCGGGTCACCTGTTGTGGTCAGTGATATTAGTGCATCTGATCCAGTCTTGTCGTTGAGTATGAGTGTGCCCATTGATAATTTGCAAGATCAGTCATCATTAATTCAGGCGAAAATTTCCTATCAAGAGGCAAAAGAAAATTTAGAGCAATCAAAGCGAGACTTAATGATTCAAGTACAAAAACAATACCAGGCTGTTTTATATGATCAGCAGCAGATACCAATAGGTGAGCAGTCGGTGCAGTTGGAGAAGATGTCATTGGATAATGTGCAGTTGAAGTTTAAATACGGAAAAGCAACAGCCTTAGATGTTTCAACTATTCAAACGAGTTATGTTGAAGCTCAATCGAGTTTGGTGTCTTACCGAATCAGTTTATTGAATGATCTGATGGAGTTGGATAACACATTGGGTCGCGTTTTGGAACAACGGGGAATCACGTTGAGGTATTAATTATGAGTATTTTTCAAAAAGTATCCATTTTGTTTTTAGTTGTCTTGTCGAGTAGTTTTACTGGCTGTCATTCCTCATCGGATGGAAAAAAAGAATCAGTTAATCAATTTGTTTCTGTGAAAAAAAAGACACCAAAAGTTTCTTTGTATTTTAGAGGTGTTATTGAGCCTATTAAGGTGTTTTCTGTTATTAGTCCTTTTGAAGGTCGGTTAACGCAGTTAAGTTTTAATTACGGGGATACTTTAAAGCAAGGGGATGCGATTGCAGCAATGAGCTCCTTGAAGTTATCAGAAGATTTTAAAAAAGTCGTGACAGATTTCCTAACTAAAAAAAGTGCCTATTATAATGCAAAAGAGGATTATACCGGTGTTAAGATGCTCTATGAAGCGGGTGTTTCCTCAAAAAGTGATTTCTTAAGTTCGCAAAGTAGTTTTCAAAATGATTCACTGTCTTATATGCAGTCGAAGTTTGAGTTAGAAACTCTTCTCTATAAATTAGACATTAACCCCGAGGATATAGAGAAATTATCATTGGCTGATCAGGATAAATTAGCGCCACTGTTAGCTCGACAGTTTAATCATATTGAAATCCCAGCAACAGGCACGGGAGTGGCTTTGTTTCCGATTAATGATTCAAATAATAAAGGTGGGGAAGATGTTTCAGGAGAACTGCATGTTGGGTCTAAGTTAAATGAAGGGCAGTTAATGTTGAGTATTGGTGACATGTCAGGTCTTTCGATCGATGTTGTTGCGTCTGAGGAAAGTGTTAATCGATTGCATCAAGGTATGCCGGCCGTGATCACTAGTGATGCGTTTCCGGGTGTGCATTTACAGGGTAAGGTAAGTAGTGTGTCGCTTCAGGCCGATCCTAATACCAGTGGTGGGCGTTCTTTATCTCAATTTCCTCTACATATTGTTGTGCCAAAAGTGGGTGATAAAGCGACAGGGGTTATTAAGGTTGGAATGACCTGTAAAGTTCAATTAGATTTAGAATCTGAATCCGCATTGATGTTGCCAATCAACGCAGTAACTTTTGATGGGCACACCGCTACGGTGAAAAAGCGCACTAAAGGAGGTGAAATAAAAACCGTTAATATTATTACAGGTATTACTACCCCAACCGATGTTGTGGTGCTCTCTGGTTTAAAGGTTGGTGATAAGGTCTTGGTTCATGATTGATGTTTTAAATGTCACAAAAACCTATTCGATAGGTAAAACTCAAGAATTTCAGGCATTGAAAGGCGTTTCTATGCATGTTAGCTCTGGTGACTGGGTGGCGATTATTGGGCCGTCTGGTTCAGGAAAGTCAACCATGATGCATATTATGGGGCTACTGGATCATGCAACCACAGGTGTATTTAAATTATTGGGCCGTGATGTATCAACATTGTTACCTTATGAGATGGCTAAGCTACGTAATGAATACATTGGGTTTATTTTCCAACAATTTTTATTATTGCCCCGTTATAGTGCACTTGACAATGTTGCACTTCCGCTGAGATATCGTCATTGCACGCAAAAGCAAGCACATAAACAAGCAATGGAGTCTCTTGAGCAAGTTGGCTTGGGAGATTTGGTTCATCATAAGCCTTCCGAGTTGTCAGGTGGTCAGCAGCAGCGTGTTGCGATTGCGCGAGCATTGGTAGGTCGGCCTAAACTAATTTTAGCCGATGAGCCAACAGGAGCGTTAGACACTAAAACTGGAGCTATAGTAATGAAGTTGCTACAAGATGTTACAGGAGGAGCTTCACTCGTTATGATTACCCATGACGAGCGGGTAGCTGATTATTGTCAACGTAAAGTCAGATTGCGTGATGGTTTAATTGAATCGCAGGGTAATGATTGATGGATTGGTTGTCTCACAGTCGAGCTGCTTTTAGTCATTTGATGGCTTCAAAGTTGCGCTCTTTGCTTGCCATGCTTGGAATAGTAGTGGGTACAGGTGCTGTTGTTGCATTATTATCTTCTGGGCAAATGGCAACTGAACAAGCTCTATCACAAATTAAATCATTAGGAACTGATGTGATTTCAATGATGTTATTAGATAAGCCAGCTATTAAGATTGATGAGTCAAGAGGGCTGACATCTGAAAACTTACCTGTTATTTATCGGTCGTCAAAGAATGTGATAGAGATTGCTCCTATTATAAGCGTATTTAAAAATATTTATGCCAGTGGTGTGTCTACGAATGTTCCCATCATTGGGTCGAATAAAAATTTGTATTCAATTTTAAAAACACAGATTTTTGCAGGTCGAATTGTAACTATGCTAGATCGAGAGCAGTTGTTTTGTGTAATTGGTGATGAGCTAGCTAAAAGAATTCAGTTGAAAGGTGTTGATCCATTAGGTAGTCAACTATTAGTAGGTAATGAAATGTTGACCGTGGTTGGTATTTTACAGCCTTGGAAGCGTAGTCTTCTGTTCTATGAAAATATTAACTTGGGGGTGTTGGTAACACTACCAACGGCTAAATTGCTCGCCGAAAGTGATGAGATTAAGCAGGTATTAATTAAAGTTTCAAGTGATAGTGATCTGAGTTCTGTGAGGTCTCGAATTGAGTTGAACGTTGCACCTTTTGTTCCTGATAGATTAATCCGTTTTCAAGATCCTCAAAGTATTATTGATGTTGCATCGAAGCAACGATCAACCTTCACTGTATTATTGGCATCCATAGGTGGGATTGCATTGTTGGTAGGTGGTATTGGGGTGATGAATATTATGTTGGTTTCTGTGATAGAGCGGCGTAAAGAAATTGGTATTCGAATGGCTGTTGGCGCACAGCGTTCTGATATACTCAAGATGTTTTTAATGGAGTCAGTTGTTTTGACGGTCTTGGGAGGGGCAATTGGCGTTTTAATAGGGTTATTAGTTTCCTTAGTGTTGGCAATATCCAGTGGCTGGGATTATTATTTTTATGAATTACCGCCATTGCTGGGTTTCTTTGTGTCGGTATTAGTTGGAATAATTTCAGGTATATATCCGGCTTTTAATGCATCGCGATTAGATCCGGTTGAAACATTTACAGATTAAAAAAGAAGAAAATGATATGAAGATAATTATTTTAGGTTCAGGTCAAGTTGGGTTATCAATTGCCAGTGATCTTATAGATGAAAATCATGATATTACATTGGTGAGTGATGATAATCAGGTATTGATGGAAGTCTCGGAGAAGTTGGATTTACGGACAGTATGCGGTCATGGTTCTTTTCCGGAAGTATTGAGAGAGGCCGGTGCTGAGTCAGCTGATATGCTGCTAGCTGTAACAGACAGTGATGAGGTGAATATGGTGGCTTGCCAGGTCGCGTATTCTTTATTTAATATCGATAAGAAAATTGCTCGCATTCGATCTCAACATTATTTAATTCGTGATGAGTTATTTGGTAGTGATAATTTACCTATCGATATCTTTATAAGTCCAGAGCAATTAGTGACACGATTTATAGAGCAATTGATCGCACACCCTGGTGCCTTGAAAGTAATGAATTTAGGTGATGGTACTATTAAGCTAGTGGGTGTTAAGGTATTTTACGGTGGCTTGTGTGTTGGTAAAACACTAGCTGAGATTAATTCAATTGTTCCTGATGGTGTATTCAATGTCGCTGTTGTTTTTCGTGGAGATGATATGGCTCCTCAAGATGAAACGTTGACTATCGAGGTTGGCGATGAGGTGTATTTTATTTGCCATGAAAGTCAGTCACATGCCATCTTAGCAGCTTTTCGTCGCATTGAAGCTCCTAACCATCGCATTATGATTGCAGGCGGTGGAGGTATCGGAGCATGTTTAGCGGAAGCATTGCAGCATAATTATGGCGTTAAAGTAGTTGATCGAGATCTGCAACGTTGTGAGTTTATTGCGGAGAGAATGAAGGTGACGGTATTGCATGGGGATGCGTGCGATCGTGATTTATTAAGAAATGAAAACATTGACAGTGTGGATGTTTTTTGTTCAGTAACTGATGATGATGAAGATAATATGATCGCAGCTTTGCAGGCAAAACGTCTAGGGGTGAAGCAGGTGATGGCCTTAATTACACGGACAGCCTATGTTGATATTATTCATGATACATCAATTAATGTTGCAATTTCACCGCAGCAGATTACGGTGGGCTCTATTTTACCGCATTTACGTAGAGGCGATGTTCGTTATGTGTATGAGTTACGACATGGTCAGACTGACGTTATTGAATGTAAAGTCCATGGTGATAAAAAGACGTCTCGGTTGGTAGGGAAGTCGCTAGGCGATGTTTCTTGGCCTAATTCTGTGTCTGTTGCAGCAGTTATACGTTCAAATAAATTAGTGTCGACAGATGATAATTATGAAATTCAGGCAGGCGATCATTTGGTGCTTGTTTTGGGTGATGTGCGACGATTAAAAGAGCTAGAGAAACTATTTCAAGTTAGTGCGGATTTTTTCTAAGGGTTGATTTATGAGAGTTTATGTCTGTTTTAAATTGTTGGGTATGTTATTAATGATGTTTAGCTTGTCCATGTTAACTCCATTGATTGTTGATGTGGTGTATCATGAGTATGTGTACTTGGCTTTTATTGTTGCATTCTTAATTACTGTGATAACCGGGTTTGCGTTGTGGTACCCCTTTAGGAATTATCATTATGAGTTAAGAACGCGAGATGGATTTTTTGTAGTGACTTTTTTGTGGGTTGTCTTATCGATGTTTGGTGCAATCCCATTATGGTTAAATCAGTATACGCATATTGGCT